>CATYWI010000181.1 GCA_958414155.1 uncultured Anaerotruncus sp.
CGGTCTTTATGCCGCCCATCGTCTCGGTGACTGTGATAAGCCCGTCGCGCCGCCATAGGTCGTACGGCGCACGGTCGGTCTTTATGTGTTCGTACATACGTCGTGCCGGCATAAAGGACTGCGACCACACATAATACTTTTTCACGCCGTCCTCCCAAAAAGGAATTACGAGCGCGATCGATGTAAGGTCTCCGCCCGATGACAGGTCAAGCCCGACATACGCGCGGCATCCGCGGAAGGCATCAAGCCCGCGCCGCCGATCTCCGAGCCGCTTAAAGCCGTCGGCGTCCTTTATGTAGATGTTGTCTGTCAGTTGCAACCACGAGTTCAGCTGCTTCACAAGGAAATCGCGCAGGGTATTTCCGCCCATCTCCTTTGCGGTCGCTGCGATCGGCTTCAGGTTTTCGACGGCATCCGGGTTGTACTCAAGCGCCGGGTTGGCTTTCACCCAGTTGCGAGGATCCCAGATATCGTCTTCGGTGTCAAGCTCCGCGATGTAAACAAACTGCGTGTCGTTTTCAAACAGCCCCGCAAGGATGTTGCGGCATACCTCATAAAGTTCGCGGCAGGGCGAATTAAGGTCAAAGCCCGCTGTGGTTATCACCGATATCAGTGCCGACGGCATCTGCTTCATGCCGCCCTCAAGCAGCTTGTACATCTGGTCGGTCTTATGCGCATGATATTCGTCAACGATGCCGAGGTACGGGCGAAAACCGTCTATGCGCTTCGTGTCGCCGGACAGCGCACGTATCGTGCCGTGCGTCAGGCAGCAGTCAATGGTACTGTTGTGCTCGTGGATGCGGAAGCACTCATCGAGATCGGCATCCGATTGCACAAACTTGGTGATTTCGTTGTATACGATAAGCGCCTGATCGCGCTGTGTCGCCGTGCAATAGATCTGTGGGTATTTGTATCCGTCAAAATTGCCGTAGTATGCGGCGAGTATGCCGTTCAGTAAGCTCTTGCCGTTCTGTCGTCCGAGCTGTACGTAAGACGTGCGGTATCGCCGCGCATGGTTGCTCTTTTTCCGCCAGCCGTTCAGACTGCCGAGAATGAATGCCTGAAAAGGGTAGAGCCGCAAGGGGCGTGGATGGTCGCCCTCGGCAAGCGTCAGCGTCTCGGCAAAGCGGATTATCCTGTCAGCCTCACGGCAGTCAAAATAAAACGGGAAATCGCATCCCGTATCGCGGGAGCGGTCTATATCGTTAAGGTGCCGCCGCGCCGCGAGTACCACGAGCCGCCCGGCTACCGTCTTGCCGTTCGCAACGTCAAGCGCGTATTTTGTCGCGCGGTTGAGATAAGGCTCCGCATGGGGGGCTCTTACCTCACTGTATTTTTCGTAGTCGTAGCGGCGATCCTCGCTCATTACGCGCCGTATCCCTCTCCGCTGTCGATATCGTCTCCGCGGAGGAAGCCGTCAATGAATTTGTTGCTTTTCTTTTCCTCGGCGTGAGGTATCACGAGCCGGCAACGCGAGGATACCGTAAGCCCGAAATCGGACGCGCCCTGCCGGCACTCGGTAAAAAACTTTTGTTGCAGGTTGGCAAGGTCGTAGTGCGCCTGATTCACGATCTCGTGCTCTTCGATTTCCGGCTTGCCATCGGGGCTGCGCCGCCCGGTCTCACGCCATGCTTTAAGCATCAGCGGCGTCTTTTTAAGCTGTCGTGTGACCTCTCGGTAATGTTCCTGCGCGATTATCAGCCGCGCGAGCGCATCGCAGTCAAGGTTGGATATCAGACCGATATCAAGCAGCTCGGCGGCGATCTCGCGGAATGTCTTTTTCTGCTTTACCGAAAGATACGCCGGCGGCATGATGTTATCGGTCGGCGCCGACACTTCGGCGTTTTCCCGCGCCGCGATCTCGGCTTTCGTAAAATGCTTTTTCCCCTTGGCCACCACAACGGCAGTCGGTTGTCTTTTCCCGGACATATCCCTCTCCTTCCCGCAGATTCACAATCGCCTGCGATTCTTTGATTTTTAATATCACCGCACCGGCACCTAATAACAAAAACAGATCTGTCGATAACGCCGCGCTCACGCGCTCGCGCTTGTGCACTCGCGCCCGCACCTATGCACCCGCGCCCGCACCGCATCCCGTGGGGATTTTTCTCCGCGCCGTGGAGGGGCCGCGACTGGGGAGGGGCAAATCCGTACTTTTTTAGCCCCCCTGCCGTGTATTGAATCGCTCGCCGGACGCCCATCGTGCTATCAATGAGCGAAGCAGTTGTTGGGTTGCTGCTTTGTCATGCTTGTACAGCTGTGATATTATGCTGTGATTGGCGTGAGAAAGCGGTATGAGGTTATTGACATTAAGGCGCTGTGCCCAGTCGTCTGTGAGCTCGATGATGTGATGTACATGCTCTGCTGCGGTCATGCGTTGATTAATAAATAAATCATAAATATCTAAGTAATCATATCGTGCAAGAATTGCCGCGCGACAAGAGCGCCAGGCTTGCGACGTATAAAACTGCGCCGCTCGATGGTCTCGTATTGTGCTGTTGTACATTGTGTGCCGCATCTTGTCATGCTCGGAGCAATCGGCACACATTTGTTGGTTCTGCGGGATAAGCCGCCCGCATCGGCATATTTTCATAAGCATTTGTTTTATGCCGCTGCTCCCGTTGCCGAGAGCAGGGCAGGAGGATAATTCCCGCGGTGTGCCTTCGCAGGCTTTGCCGCAAGATAATCCTAACATAGTTTTACCAAATGCACCACACCAGGATAAACCGCCGTTTTACACCATGTTTTAACCGCTTTTTGGACGTTTCGGCGCAATCAAAGACACAAAAAAGACCGATGAGGTATTAAACCCCATCGGCTCCGAAAAGCTTCACGGACATAAGCCGCGCCATTTCGCGACACCATCGCGCGGGCGAATTTTGCCCGCAGTTCAGCCGCTCGCAAATTTCGTCGTATGTAATCCCGTCAATGTAATGCCATTTGAAAGCATTGAATTTATAAGCATATTTTCCGGCAGTGGCAGCGCCGCCGAGTTCTGTCACCGCCGCATCAATAAGAGATAAAACGGCAGATGTATTTTCGGCGGCTTTTACGATCTCCGCCAATGCGCCGGACGCGTCCTCGCGCGGTATCTTTTCGACGCGCGCGACAAAGCGGCGCATTTCGTCGTATTTTTCGAGCAGTGCAATGCACTTTTTTATTGCCATTTCGCCGTTTTTATCTTTTGACATAGATCCGTCCCCCATGCTTGTTTTTTATCAGCTAAGACCTGCCGTATATGTTGATCCGCCATTTTGCCGCACGGCGCTGCGTCGGTGCGCGCGCCAAAGGAACGCCGATGCTTCCCGGCGGTTTATTGTCGTAATCGTGGATTTCATCCCATGGCCGATATTCGCATACTTTCTCCCAGGCTTCGCCTAATTGCTCGCAGAGCGTCACGGCCATCACCCGTAATTTCCGTACAATCTCATCCCAAGCCTGTATTGTATCGCGCACACTGTCGGCGGCATTTTCCAAACTACTTTTCAAGTCTGACATATTTCCCTCCATCCAGCTGATAAAGCACAACATGGTCGTTGGACGCCGCGCGATATGATACCATAATGTCCGTTATCGTTGCCGCGCGCCATTTACCGCTTGTGCCTTTTTCGGCGATAACGACCGCTTCTCCGATTTCGTGCATAACTTTTGCCTCGAAAGTAATGACTTTTTTACGCAATTTCCCCACCTCCTTTTTTCGGCTTTTTTACGAGCCGCAAATGTATAGACCACCCCGTAAAATCGTTGTATCTCGCCTCATAGCTGTATTCGTGCGGACGCGCCACGGTCCATCCGGGATATTTCCGTTCCCAAGAATCAACATCAAACGGGCTCTTGCATATTTTCTCGACCTGCCGACGGCTGTATTTGTCATCGTTCGGCGGGACGCGCTGC
>CATYWI010000182.1 GCA_958414155.1 uncultured Anaerotruncus sp.
CCTTGCAAATCAAGGAAAAATCGAAGGAGAATGAGTATATATGAAATTAGGTATTGTAGGCTTGCCCAACGTCGGCAAAAGCACACTTTTCAATGCGCTTACGAGCGCAGGCGCCGACTCGGCAAACTATCCTTTCTGTACAATAGAGCCGAACGTCGGCGTGGTGCCGGTGCCGGACCCGCGGCTTGATGCGCTGGCAAAAATGTATTCGCCCGAAAAGTACACGCCCGCAACAGTCGAGTTCTTTGATATAGCCGGACTTGTGCGCGGTGCGGCGCAGGGCGAGGGACTCGGCAACAAGTTTCTTTCGCACATACGCGAATGCGACGCTATACTTCATGTGGTGCGTTGCTTTGAGGATCCGAATATAATCCATGTTGACGGCAGCGTCGATCCGGTCCGCGATGTTGAGACGATAAATTACGAGCTTATACTTTCGGATCTTGAAATAGTCGAACGCAAGCTCGAAAGACTGCGCAAAAACGCGCGCAACGACAAGTCGCTGGCGGCGGAGCTTGACTTTTTCGAACGCCTCGGTGCACATCTCGGCGAGGGCAAGGCGGCGCGCGCCATGGAAATGAGCGCGGACGAGGTCGCAATGCTTCAGGACGCGCCGCTCCTTTCGCAGAAGCCTGTCATCTATGTTGCCAATGTAGGCGAGGATGATGCGGGCGGCGAGCCGAAGAACAATCCCCACTACGCCGCATTGAAAAAATATGCCGATGCCGAGCACGCCGGCTGTTCAGCTGTCTGCGCGGGCATTGAGGCGGAGATAGCCGAGCTGGAGCCGGAGGAAAAAACGTCGTTCCTTGAGGAACTCGGTATTGCAGAGTCGGGACTTGACCGCCTTATCCGCGAGAGCTACGAGCTTCTGGGACTTATATCCTTCCTTACCGCGGGACCCAAGGAGGTCCGCGCATGGACGATAAAGAAGGGAACAAAGGCTCCAGGTGCCGCGGGAAAGATACACAGCGACTTTGAGCGCGGTTTTATCCGAGCCGAGATCGTGGCATTTGACGATCTTATGCGTTGCGGCTCCATGCTTGCCGCCAAAGAGGCGGGACTGGTCCGCAGTGAGGGTAAGGATTATGTCATGCAGGACGGCGACGTGACGCTCTTCCGCTTCAACGTCTGATCCTTATAATTAAAAAAAGAGTGCCAAAAAACTCAAATCGAGTTTTTGACACTCCTTTTTGCTACGTGCCGGAGGTCATTCGTCCTCGCCGAACATTTTCATCATCTCGGAGCGCAGCACCGGGTGACCGGTCAGCTGCGGATCGTCGGCAAGTATGCGGTGAGCCGCTCCGGTAGCCGCGGCAAGCAGTCCGGCATCGCCGCAGAGATCAGCAAAGCGGAAGCGCACACCGCCGCTCTGGCGCACATCGCCGGCGCGCTTGCCGAAAAAGTCGCCGGGACCGCGCATGGCAAGGTCCTCTTCGGCTATTTCAAAGCCGTTGTTGGTTTTTGTCAGTACGCCGAGACGCCGCCGTGCATTTTCGGACTTGCTGTCCGAAACGAGAATGCAGTACGATTTACGGCTTCCGCGTCCTACGCGCCCGCGCAGCTGATGCAGCTGTGAAAGCCCGAAGCGCTCGGCGTTTTCCACTATCATCAGCGAGGCGTTGGGCACGTTTACGCCGACCTCGATAACGGTAGTTGAAACGAGCACGTCGCTCTCGCCGGCGGCAAAGGCGCGCATTGCGGCGTCCTTTTCGCCCGGCTTCATCCTGCCGTGTACGAGAGAAACGCGGATGTCCGGCAGCGCGGCGGCAAGCTCCTCGGCGTAAGTCGCCGCAGCCTTGAGCGGCGGTTTTTCTTCAAAGCCGCCCTCGGCTATATCGTCAATGCCGACCTCGCCGCTGTCTGCCTCGGCGCTTTCCTCTATCGAGGGGCACACGATGTATACCTGTCCGCCTTCGCGGACGTTTTTTTCTATGAAGGCGAGCAGGCGCGCGCGATAGCTTTCGTCCACCGCAAATGTATCGACCTTCTGCCGTCCCGGCGGCATTTCGTCTATCTTTGAGATGTCAAGATCGCCGTATATAGTCAGTGCGAGCGAGCGGGGAATAGGGGTCGCGCTCATCGCAAGGACATGCGCGTGCTCCGCTCCGGCTGCCAGTGCCGCGCGTTGAGCTACGCCGAAGCGGTGCTGCTCGTCGGTCACAGCAAGGGCAAGATCGGAAAATTCCACGCCGTCGGATATGAGCGCATGAGTGCCTATGACCACCTCAAGCCGCATATCGGGCGAAATATTGGCAAGCGACGCTTTTATTTTACGCTTTTCCGCCGCCGGCGTTGCGCCGACAAGCAGAGCCGTGCGTATACCGAGTCGTTCAAACATCGGCGCAAGCTCGGCATAGTGCTGGCGCGCGAGTATTTCGGTGGGCGCCATGAGCGCCGCCTGATGACCGCTCATTACGGCGATAAGGATCGCCGCAGCCGCTACTACAGTCTTGCCGCAGCCCACGTCGCCAACCACCATGCGGTTCATGGGGATGTCGCTCCGCATGTCGGCTGCGATTTCGGATATCGCGCGCTTCTGCGCTCCCGTCAGTTCATAGGGCAAAAGGGCAAGCAGCGGGGAGATATTTTGTCTGGTGCAGGGGAGCGCACCGGGCGTGCGGTCGCGTTTTTTGCGTCCCGCAAGACCGAGTGCAAAAAAGAACAGCTCGTCGAATACCAGCCGACGCTTTGCCGCCGCAAGGGCGGTATAGCTTTCCGGCAGATGTATGTTGCGCAGTGCATAGCCGAGCGTGGGCAGATCGTTTTCACAGCGTATCTCCTCCGGCAGCGGATCGTTTATCCTGTGCGCGCAAAGCCGCATTGCCTCGGCAACGTTCTGCGCGAGCTGCTTCTGCGAAAGTCCCTCGGACAGCGGATATACTGCCGTGAAATCCGGCAGACGCCCCTCCTCCCACGGCTCAAAGGCGGGGGAGGTCAGGGAATACCTGCTTCCGCGCCCCTTGATCTCGACAACTCCGTAGAAGCGCCATACCGAGCCGAGCGTGAATTTGCTTTTCAGATAATCCTGATTGAAAAACGTCACCTCTGCCGCGTCGGTCTCGTCGCATGCGCGGAATTTCAGTATCGTCATCCGGCGCGGCAGTCTTGCCGCGCGCGGCTCGCTGGCAACGGTCAGAACGAGCGCCGTCTTGCCGCCGTCGCGCCTTGCCTCGCGGAGCGGACGTATATCCCCGCGGTTCTCATATGCGCGGGGAATGTGATATATCAGGTCTCCTAAGGTCTCAACACCCGCTTTGGCGTAAGCGGCGGCACGGACCGCTCCCACTCCGCCGAGTACGGTCACGGGTGAACTAAGCGTTACCTCGCTCATGCGGACCTCCTTTTATGATCGTTTGCATTTATTATATACCCCGCGCGGCGGAATGTCAACAAAAAGGTTGCTATTGACAAAACGCCGCGCACGAACTATAATAGTTATCGGAAATATTCCGCCGGCGGGCGGACGCACGGTAAATCAGATATACGGGAGTGAAAAGAAATGTCAAGAGGTCTTATTATACTTGATCCCGGTCACGGAAAGACCGGAAACGCACACACCACACGCGCTGGGTACTACGAAGGAACGCAGAATTTTGTGCTGTCGCAGTTTTTGCGGGACGAGCTTCTGGCACGCGGCTTTGATGTAAAGGTGACTCGCGAAACAGTGGATGACGACCCCGAACTTGCCGAACGCGGCGGAATGGCGGGACGCATGGGGGCGATAATGTTCCTTTCGCTCCATTCAAACGCGCCGGGTGCATCGCGCTCTCCCGAGGAATACGCAAAGGTTCGCGGCGCCGAGACGTATTATTCGATCACCGATGAGGAGGAAAATATACCGCTGGCGCGGGCGCTGAACGATGCTGTTGTAAGCACCATGGGAAC
>CATYWI010000183.1 GCA_958414155.1 uncultured Anaerotruncus sp.
TGATCGAACAGACCGCGATCGGTGCGTCCGGTGGTGGGGTCAAGCACCGCTCCGGTACCGAGGTAGCTGTTCTTTATGGATTCCAGCGCGTTCTTGGTCGTTTCGACAGCGTCGATACGTCCGGAAAGCGCCATCTGGCGAAGCTCTTCCTTGCGCTTGGCTTCGGCGGCTTCCTTCTCTGCCTTTGCGGCATCCTCAAGAGCCTTGATATCGGCGGCTATTTCATCGGCATCGGGAACACGTTCGCCGATAAGGAATTCATGACCGACTATCTTTGCAAGCTGGAGGTCGCGGGTAAGCTCGTTGAGCTTGGTGTAGTACTTTACGATATCATCCTTAAGGATGTCGTAACGCACGGAGTAGTACTTGCTGAGCTGGTTGTCATCCTTCAGCTTCTCGTAGTTCTGATAGCAGATGGTGAAGCTGATGCTGGCGCCGTTCTCGATAGCCTTAAGGAAGCTGTACGCGATGTTACCTTCCATGTTGATAGGCGAGCCTGCCATCTGGACGTAGCTGTGAAGCACAACGCCGATGAAGGGGACCGCGTTGCCGGAACGGTTGTAACGGCTGGAGTCGAGCGGTACGTTCATTATGTAATCAACGTACTTCCACGTGAACGCGTTGGCGCCGTCCGTCATGACCTCGCTGAAGTCACGGGAGATGGTGCTGAACAGGTCGGTGGTGAAGCCCTGAGAGTCTGCGCGGTTGTAAGGCTCATCCTCGTCAAAGTCGGAGTTAAGATCGGTACCGAGAGTTGCTACCGATATACCGCTCTTGTATCCCTCGGGATAGTACTTGAGCAGGTTTTCGGAGAGCTTGTTGTAGAAGTGAGTGAAGTAAGCGGGAGAGATCGCAAGCTCAAAGCGGCCGATAAAGGTCTGCTTTGTGGCACTGTAATATCTCTTGGAGGTGTACTGGTCGTTGATGGTCCTTACGGCGTGCTTTTTGAGCGACAGCCCGTCAAACGCCTTATCCTCGCTGGCTCTGACATACACGAAGTCAAAGTCGGGGAATACACCGAAGCCCTTTTCGTTTGCATACTTTACAAGGTCTTCGTATCCGCTCTTGCCGCCGACCGCCTTTTCCCACTTAAGGTTATAAGGCGCGCCGCTGTACATGCCTCCGTTGGCATATCCGGTAAGTCTGAACTTGATGTTGTTGACTCCGCTCTCGGAAAGCTCTTCATATATCGTTTTGACATTTTCAAAGCTCGTGAGGGGCGTCATTACGTTGACCGGGATGGAGAGGATCTTCTCTACGGTCTCAAGTGTGCCAAATGTCTGGAGGTAAAGCGGAATATTATCGCTGATATCATCCTTGGTGAGCTGGGTGAGGTCGCCTTTCTTGACCAGGTAGTCACGGTACACCGTAGCCATGCCCATCCATGTGGGAGCGTAGTAATTTGTAATGCCCTTTTCCTTTGCGATGTTCTCGTCGGTCAGCATGATGTAGCGGATCTTGTAGTTACCGACGAACTTACGCGAGGAAACGACCGTCCACGGTGCGTTGGAACCAACCGAAATAATGTTCGCAAGGTTCATCGTATCGCGGGGTCTGGGGTAGAACTGCATTTCTACCGAGTTGTACTTGTGTGTGTTGCTGGAGTGGTTGGTGGAAATGGTCGCAAGCGAGTCGCCCTCTTCGATGATGGCAACAAAGCCGCGGTCCTCGGTGTAGGAGGTCTCAACGTCCTCGTACACTGCGGGGGTTATTACCTTTCCGTCCGCATCAAGCTCCGCCTCGGAAACGAGCACACGGTCGGTGCGCTTTTCGTGAGTGTTGGAGACGATACCGAAAACGGGGTATCTGATGACTTCCTGATGGCTGCCGGAAATGGTGTGGTAAGCGTAGTCCTGACCGTAAACCTTACCGTTTATGATCGTTGCGCCCTTACCGTTGAGATCCTCGTGGCGGAAAAGTGTACCCGAGCCGTCCGGGAAGAAGTTGTAACCGGTGAAGGTATCGGTCTTATCCTTGAGGTAGTAGTTAGCGCCCGCGCCCATGTAAGGCAGAACGCTGATGTAGGTGAGCTGGTAGAGAGACTCGGTGAAACGCAGTCCGTTTACCGGAACTCTTACCGATACGCCCCACTCGTCAAGCGTGTATTCAAGTGCGAGCTTGAAAAGTGCGGGAGCCTTGTCGCCGGTGTTCTCATAGCCGGCATCGGCGTGGTCCTTATCAAGGTCCTCAAATGTGTACTGAGGAATGTAGGTCTTGATGAGGGATTCGACATACATGGTCTCGGTGAGTGTTGCATCGGGCGAGAAGATGTATATCGCGTGCTCCTTGGTTATCGGGTAAAGGAGCATCATTTCCTGTCTCAGAGTCTCGGTGGGAGCCTCGTTGAGGTTTTTACGGTTGTAGTTGGATCTGAGCTTGTTGAAAAGGAACCATGTCTGGTTGCCGGTATCGGTAACAAGCTTTGTCCAGAGAGCCTCGTTGTAGTAATCGCGCCAGTTTGCCTCGCTGACAAGTATCGGGCCGTCCAGCTGTTCGCCGGTCTCGACGGAGTAGTAAGCGCCGTCAATCTCGCGGCAGAGGCTGGTGTTGATGACGCCCTTTGCGGCGAGCTCGCGTGACTCGGCATTGATCTCTTCGGCGAATACGTCGAAGATATCATTTTCAAGTCTTTCAAGCAGTATCTGCTTCGGCACGAGCATACGGTTTTCCTCACGTCCGATGGTGTACTCGACGCGGATACCGTTTTTGATGTTTTTGAATTTGATCTGTCCGCGCTGCGCTGCCTCGGTGAAGCTGTACATATACTTTTCGGTATCGTTATCGGTATATTTGATAACAATCTGGGAAAGCAACTGCTTCTTTACCGAGTCAGAGCCGGAGCTGTAAACATCGTATGGGTTGGAGAAGAGTATCTGGCCGCTTGCGACATTCTTCGTGGCGACCTCTCCGGTGAACTTATCTACCCAGAGCTGATATCCGTCCTTTTCATACATAAGATCCATCTCCGCGAGTTTTTCCTCGGGATTGTTGAACTCTGTTGTGAGATACTTTTCGAGAGTTTTCTCGTAATCGATCTCTTCGGTTTCTTTCTTGGTCTGATCGTCGATCTGATAAACGGGGGTGATCTTCTTTGCGGAGATACCTATCGTCATCGTACCGAGCAGCATCAGAACAGTCAAGATTGCCGCTAAAAATCTTTTCATGTTTTATTTACCATGCCTTCCTTGGCTAATTGTTCCGGGATGCGGCGGGCTGACATACCGTCATTCTCTTTTTTGCTTTTATATCCCGTCATGCCCTCTATCCCTTCCTGTTACATACGGTAGTTGATCTCGACGATGATATTGGATACGAAGCTCACTATCTTACCGAGCAGTGTGGTAAAGAGTATACCGATGAACATGATGAATGCCATGCCCACGATAGTGCTGAGCGAGATGATGAAGTTCTTTCCGAGAGTGTAGTCGTGTGTTACCATCATTCCGCAGAAGATGAGCAGACCTGCCCAGATAAAGCCTATATTGCCCACAAAGGTCACGATGTCAAGCTCGGCAACTGTTGCAATGTTGGAGTAGATGGTAGCGGGGATAATGAGAAGCACGAGGGGCAGCAGCGAGTAGCAACATGCAATGAAGATGTCCTTGAAGCTGCCTTCGCCGTCAAACAGTGTTGTAAGGCACCAGTTTGCGACCACCCAGAGCATAAGCGGAACGACAACGCTTATTGCCTGCGATACTATCGTGGTGTAGCTTCCGCGCGGGTTTACAAGATAACCCGAACCGATAGCCTGATAGAAGAAGGTAAGCACCGTCACTGCGAGATAAACAAGCGCCGCGCGGAGCGAACCGCGATGCTCATGCTTAAGATCCCAGAAGCCGTCAAACGGATGGAAGATGAGGTGGAAGCCGTAGAGCAGCTCCTCGCCG
>CATYWI010000184.1 GCA_958414155.1 uncultured Anaerotruncus sp.
GATATTTGAAAAGCAGCTCAAGGCGATCCTTGCGCGCATATGCGCCGACAGCAACAATGATACCGCCGAGTGCGACCTCATTGAAGAAAACTCGGAAGAATGCGACGAGGATGAAATTTACGAAGACAGCACTGATGATATCCCGGACGGCAATGCTCCCGCCGAAGATATCGGGTATCTTACAGACGGAAGCGAAGCCGAAGAAAATATACAAGATCCCGAAAACGAAATGACTGACACGCCGGACAGCAAATCCGACAGCACGGAGAGTGATGACTGATGTTTTATTTTATCAAAGGTGAATTGGCTCTTCTTGATCCGGGTTTTGCCGTTGTTGACGCCTGCGGCGTAGGCTACAAGCTGACGATAAGCGGAACAACGTATTCCGCACTTCCCCATATCACGGGCACCGAAGCACCGAAGGTGAAGCTGTATTCGCATCTTTCCGTGCGTGAGGACAGCATCGAGCTTTACGGCTTTGCAACGCTTGAGGAGCTGAATATCTTCAGACTCCTGATATCGGTATCCGGCGTCGGTCCCAAAGCCGCAATGGCTATACTTTCTCAGATGTCTCCGGAAAAGCTGGCGCTCGCCGTCTGCACAGAAGACAAAAAGGAAATTTCAAAAGCTCCCGGTATTGGTCCCAAAACGGCTGCACGCATAATACTTGAGCTTAAAGACAAGCTCAAAGCCGAGGCATCTGCGGCGGATAACGATAATGCCACAGAAGGCACGGTAGCAGCATCGGACGCAGGCGGCAGATCCGCAGAAGCGCTTGACGCCCTTACCGTGCTCGGATTCAACCGTGCGGTAGCACTCGATGCTCTGCGAGGTATAGATATTGAAAACACGGAGCTTGAAGATGTTATCCGTGAAGCACTGAAAAAACTCATGAAATGATCGGAGGTCACATGACAGACGACGAATTGGATCTTGAAAACCGGATAGTGACCGCTTCATATACCGCAGGAGACGAGGAATTCGACACTTCGCTGCGTCCGCGGCGTCTTTCCGATTATATAGGTCAGGAAAAGGCGAAAGAAAACCTCAGTGTCTATATCGAAGCCGCAAAAATGCGCGGCGATGCGCTTGACCACGTGCTCCTATACGGTCCCCCCGGTCTCGGAAAAACAACGCTTGCGGGGATCATTGCATCTGAATTGGGCGTAAATTTCCGCGTTACGTCGGGACCAGCCATTGAAAAGCAGGGCGATCTTGCAGCGTTGCTGACAAATCTGCAAAAGGGCGATGTTCTTTTCATTGACGAAATACACCGTCTGCCGCGCACGGTCGAGGAAATACTTTACCCTGCCATGGAGGACTTTGCGCTTGATATTATTATCGGTAAAGGTCCCGCGGCGCGTAGTATCCGTATAGACCTCGCGCCATTCACGCTTATCGGCGCAACGACACGTGCCGGACAGCTTTCAACGCCGCTACGCGACCGTTTTGGTGTAATATCGCGGCTTGAGCTTTACAATGCAGAAGAGCTTACCGCCATAGTCTGCCGCAGTGCGGGCATACTCGGGTACAATATCAACGCCGACGGCGCGCATGAAATAGCGACCCGATCGCGCGGGACGCCGCGTATAGCCAACCGTCTGCTCAAGCGTGTGCGCGACTTTGCACAGGTAAAGGGTGTGAATGAGATAAACTCGGATATTGCCTCGTACGCCCTGGCACGCCTTGAAATAGACGAGCTGGGACTCGACAATATCGACCGTCGGATGCTTGAAGCAATAATCAACTTTTACGGCGGCGGTCCCGTAGGACTTGAAACGCTTGCGGCAACGGTCGGAGAAGAAGCGGTAACGCTTGAGGATGTTTACGAGCCGTATCTCATACAGATCGGATTTATTGCACGCACTCCGCGCGGCAGATGCGCAACAAGACTTGCTTATGCCCACCTTGGCAGAACGTATGTCCCGCGTAACGATCCGCTCGTGCAGACCGATCAACAGCTGAAAATATTTTCCGATAACGAAAATTAAAAGCCGACCCACTTGACCCGACGGCAGATATGTCGTATAATTAAGTCAGAATAAAAGATTGTAATTAAGCGCAGAACGAGAAAGGCATGGTCGTGAATCAAACATGAAATTACACATTGACTTCAAAAAATTCGTAATACTGATACTCGCAATGGTGGTGCTTTTCATTCCCACCTATCTTGCGATAGGCAGTTATTATGCCAATCAAAAGGTACCGCGGACCAAGGATTATTCGGAGCTTGTACTGAAGATCCCGGACGGCTCCACGGCTACATTTACAAAAGAAAATGATACCGATGGAATGCTGGCGGCATTCGGCGAAATAAACCGTGCCGGAGAAGCGGTCGATTCTCTTCCCGCCGGATACAGCGGCGAATCCTTCCTGCTCGGCACATTCAAGCGCGAAAGCGGCGATACCGTAAGCTACAAATATTATTTTTCGGCTGATGCGGATCAGTGCTATTTTGCCGATCCGGAGGGAAAGATCTTCAAGATCGCAAAAAGCGATGCGTTGAAGTTTTTTGATACGAAATATTCCCTCTACCTCTTCAGCTCCGCCAAGCCCCCCATCCTTACTGTTGCGGGCAGCAATACGGTATCTCCCACCGCAATAAACTGGAACTATCTTGTCGGCGGTATATATCGCAAGGTGACAGACGGCGCAACACCCGGAACGGCGCAGACATTTGATCTTACCAATGACCTGAGCCCGGTGTTTTCGATAGCCCCCACCGAGTGTACGATAAAGGTGTACAGCGGCACCGAATTGCTCTTTGAAGGCACTGCGGACAAGCTCTCCGGGCTGCGTGTTGAAAGAAACGACACGCTTACATTCGACATAAGCGCAAAATGGGCACAGACCGAAGGATGCGAATATTACGGCGATGCTACATATAACTTTTATGTGAAGGTCACGGCGCCCGCTGTATTCTCGCTCGGCGAAAGCAAAATAGAGCCCGGCACACTTGTCGTGCTCAGCGGTCTTAATGTTGAGGATGCATCAAAAATCGTGTTCTCCAGCGAACCAGCGATAAATTGCACTCCCGTATTTTTCAAGGATGGCGATTATGTACGCGCGCTCGTTCCGATCGGCGCAGGACTTGATGCCGGGGTTTACAAATTTACTGTATCCTACGGTCTCTCCACCCAGACACTTGAGTTGACCGTCACCTCCAAAAAATTCGACAAGAGCTATGCTTACTACGACGTTCCCAAGTCTCTTGTTGACACAAGCTATTCTGCATCAGATATTGCCGAATATCGCGACCTTGTAAAGCAGATATGCTCCAAAAACGAAGATACCAAGTACTTCAGCGGAAAGTTTGTAAATTACGAGGACAGCAACATCGGAATCGCAGTCGGCTTCGGTAAAATAATGCTCATGAAATACGGAGATGACTTCCAGCACGAGGGAGTTGACTACATGTTTGCTCTCGGCGCGGAAGCCCCTGCCATGAACAGCGGCAAGGTGGTTTACGTCGGAGCGTGCGATGTTCTCGGCAACTTTGTTGTTGTTGACCACGGCTGGGGTCTCAAGAGCTGGTACGCTCACCTCAGCGAGGTCTCGGTTGCTGTGGGCGACACCGTAAACAAGGGGCAGACGCTCGGCAAGGTTGGCAAGACCGGCTTTATCAACATACATCGTCTGCATGTAATGGTAACCGCGGCGGGTGTGCCTGTGTCGCCGTATCAGCTGCAGGACTATGAACTCAAATACGCTGTAAACTGATATGCTTGAAGATAAGATACTTTCCCGCTCAATGCTGAAACGGCTGTGCCTTTTCGCAACAGCCGTTCCGCTGGTAGCGGCAATAATATCGTCTTGTTTTATTTCGCCCGTGTACGTTCAGACGTCAAGCGATATTCTTTATTCCGGTTCCCTGCTCCCC
>CATYWI010000185.1 GCA_958414155.1 uncultured Anaerotruncus sp.
AAGCATCCGCAGCACACCATTAGGTCTTTGAAGATGTGCCGGCGGGTGCTTTGTTTTTTGAAGGTCGGAATGGAAAAAACAACGAAAAGTCTGAGGGGTTATTTTACAAAAGCTGAGATCGTCCTGTGGTGCGCCTCGGTCGGTCTTATCATAGCATCCTTCTGCGTTTTTGACCGCAGCGAGTATATGACGCTCGCCGCTATGGCAGACATATCATATATCTCGGTCGTGATCTGCTTTGTCACGTTCCTTGCCAACGATATTTACGGATTTATAAGCCGGTCACACATGAAAAAACGGCAATCGGCAGGTAAATAAAAAATGGCGTTAAAAAACTCAAACCGGGTTTTTTAACGCCATTTTTTCTATATATCAGTGCAGCATAGCCGCGCCTACAATGCCCGCATCGTTGCCGAGCTTGGCAATGCGTATTTCGGTCTCGGACACTATCCCGCCGCCGTACTGCTCCTTGCGTACCATCGGGATCAGCGGCTTGAGAAGAAAATCTCCCTCGTTCGATATTCCGCCGCCAAGAGATATGACCTCCGGCTGGAATATATTCACGATGTTGACAAGTCCGCATGCGAGGTAGTGTACATACATTCTGAAGACTTCAGCCGCCGCCTCATCGCCCGCACGCATGGCGTCGCATGCAGTGCGTCCGGATATCTTGCCGCGCTCGCGGGCTATATCCTCGATAAGCGTATGACGTCCCTTAAGACGGCATTCCTCCAGCTTTTCACGCGTCATGTTGATAAGTGCGGTGGCGGAGCTGTACGCCTCCCAGCATCCCAGTCTGCCGCATGAGCACTGGCGTCCGTCTGCGGCTATTACGATATGTCCCAGCTCAGCGCCGGCGTTATTGAAGCCGGTAAGGATCTGATTGTTGATTATTACGCCGCCTCCGACGCCGGTACCGAGCGTTATCATTACCGAATCGGTAGTTCCCTTTGCCGCGCCTGCAACAGCCTCGCCCCATGCGGCGGCATTTGCATCGTTTGCGATATGTACATCGGTGGAGTTTCCAAGACGCTCGTGAAGAAGCGCCGCAAGCGGGAATTTCCTGAACGGCAGATTGTTGGCATATTCAATACAACCGCTGCGGTCGTTGGCAATACCGGGGGAGGCAACGCCTACCGATGCGATATCTGTTACGGAAACACCCTTTGCGGCTGCCACACGGCGGCAAAGCTCTGCCATGTCGTCAACGATAAGCTCGGGCGCGCGCTGTGCCAGCGTGGGTACGCTCTGCTTTTCGACTATATTCATATTCTCATCCACAAGACCTGCGGCAATATTTGTTCCGCCGAGGTCGATACCGATCCTGTACATTATAAAGTTCCTCCCGCCGCACTGGTGCGGCTCACACTGTTTCTTGGCGCGGATGTCTCCCGCCGTATTTATTATACATCAAGGCTGAACTGCTGTCAATAAACAAAGCGCATCTTTTTCGATTTTTGTCACTGTTTTTTTACACAGACTCGCAACCGCAGGTTGCATGATGTCAAAGAAAAAGGGATAAAAAACTCAAATTGAGTTTTTTATCCCTTTCAAAATGTTAAACCCGATTATTTCTCGCGGACTACCTTAACGGTAACAGCGGTTCCGAGCATGGCAACGACGGCAACGATCATGAGGATCACTGCGGTGTTATCGCCGGTCACGGGGGAGTCAGGCTCGGTCACAGGCGCATCGGTAGTGGGAGCATCGGTTGTAGGAGCGTCGGTGGTAGGGATGTCGTAGGTGGTGCTTACAACAAGACCCTTATATACGGAGCAGTCCTTTACGCTTATGCTTCTGTTCGCGTTGTAAACATAAAGGAAGATGGCAAGATCGTCGGAGTCAAGATACTGCTCGGCAGTAAGCGGAATGGACTTGTAAAGAGTCATTTCACCGTTTTTGTCGGCGTTGCCGAGATAAATGGATACTGCATAGCCATCGATCTCATATGCCACATCGGTAAATCCATCGGCATCGACTGCGGGATTGAACTGATCGTATGCCATATCATTGTATCCGTAGCCGGATATCTCGGTACCGTGGTTTGCAAACTTGAGCTTGCGGTCAACGCCCATATCGTTGAAGTTGCCGTAAAGGTTGAAGCGGCTGCTGTTGGCAGTAGCTGTGGTGTAGGGCCAGTTAAGGTTGTAACCGAGAGAACCGCCGTAGGTGTCTGTGGTCTTGACCTTGAATTTTACGGTATACTTGGTATCGGCATTGATCTTGAGTCCGCGAATATTGCTTCCCAAGTATGTGCCGCCCTTTTCCGAACCCTTGGTGAGAGTTATCATCTTACCGTCATCGGAAACAGTCTTGGTGTAATCCTTGGAGTTAGCTATTTTTCTGAGAGCGAAAACGCCTTTTTCGGCAGCAAAGTTGACATCATACAGCTTTTCTCCGAGATATGCAGCGTCATAGGAAACAAGGAGCTGGTTGGAAGCATCGTCACGAATGGACTTGGCTCCGGTTCTTGCGCCCTTGTAGATCTTAACGTTCTTGACATTGAGGTTTACATTCTTGTTATAGAGGTAGAATGTAACGCCGAGGTCGTTTGCCTTGTCAAGCACGGTGGGGTTAACGGTCGTCTGATCATAAAGAACATCGTTGAGGTAAACGGCATAGAAGTAACCGTCGATCTCAACACGCACCTTGCAGTAGGCATCGCCTACACGGGCTGCATCGGGAATATCGGTGTACACGGCACCGTCGGAAACAAGCTCGCCGGGCATTTTTGCACCGGCAGCGGCAGACAGTGTAAAGCACGCGCCCTCAGTCTCGGTGCGTCCGTACAGACCGTAAAGATTGGTATATGACGCATCGTTGATCATGGCCTTATTACCATCGGTAGATGCCGGATCATAAGCGGTGTAGCCGCCGAAGTTGAAATAATAGCCTGCATTTCCCGCGGAGGTGAGCGGGAACTTCATTTCCATCTCAATGGTGTATTTTTTATCTGCACCGAGCTTGAGACCGTCTATTTTGCCGCCGTAGAAAATTCTGCCGGCAGAAGCACCGCTTGCAGTGAGGGAAAGCTCATTGCCATCGGCGGAAGGAGCCACTACAAGCTCTTTGGCGTGAACTTCTTTTCCTGCGCCGAATATGTAGGGCTGATACGCTCCTGATGTTTCGCCGAATTTCACTTCATAAAGAAGCTCGCCGTCTTTGGCAGCATCGTATCCCTTGGCTGTTGCGCCGACGGATACAGACATGCAGAACATCGCCGCAAGAATAACGGCACAAAGGAGAACCAAAATGTTTTTCTTCATCGTTATAAAACCTTTCTTTTTTCGGTTATAGACCGAATTTATATAATTATTATACCATAAACGAAGCGCCAATGCAATAGAAATTCGACATTATGACATCAAAAAAGATAACACAAAAACGGTCTGTCGCGCCCGGCGCGACAGACCGCAGGTCATTATACTGTACTCTTGATTATTTCTCGCGGACTACCTTAACGGTAACAGCGGTTCCGAGCATGGCAACAACGGCAACGATCATGAGGATCACTGCGGTGTTATCGCCGGTCACGGGAGAATCCGGCTCGGTCACAGGCGCATCGGTAGTGGGAGTCCCGGGCTGGGTCGCGGGAGCCTCGGTATCGGCGGGAAGATTGGTGAGATCGCCCTTGAACACCTGGAAGTCCTTGGCGATGATGCCTGAGTTCTTGTTGTAAACGTAGAATGCAATACCGAACTTGTTGGCATTTGCAAACTCTTCGGCAGTGCCAATATGCTTGTCAAACAGCACGTTGTTGAAGTATACGGCAAAATCGTAGCCGTCAACAACGATCATGAACTCTGCAAAACCGTCGGCATTGGCTTCCTGAGCAGCCTTGAAATCATACTTTGCATATGCAGAACCGT
>CATYWI010000186.1 GCA_958414155.1 uncultured Anaerotruncus sp.
TGCTGTGCGGTGAGGACTTCTTCCTTGAGGGAGGTCGCCTTCTGATACTTCTCGGTGAAGTCAACGGCAGTGGCGGGGGTCTTGTTGGAGTCAACAATCTCAACGGTCGCCTTCATGATCTCGTAGGTTCCGTTGTAGGTGTCGCGGGTACCGGTAACGCGCACGGTCATGCCGACCTCAAGCTTGTCATCGGTCACGGGGTCGGTAGCCATGTTGTAGGCATAGTAACCGCCGTCGTTGTCCTGCAGATAGAGGCAGTTGTAGCTGTTGCCCTTGGACTTTGCCATGATGGCGGTGATAACGCCCTTGACTATAACGGTGTCGTCCTTGGCGGCGGCAACGTACTCAGCCCATGTGAATTCCTTGAACGCGGGGACCTTGTGGTTGAAGGAAAGCTCGGCAGTCTTGCCCTCGGCATCCTTTATGGTAGCCTTGAGCGTGTATACGACATCCGCGGAAGCCTTTTCGTCAATATCAACGGTAACGGTGCTGCCGTCCTCGGACTTGACGGTCTTAACGCCGTCTGCCGGACCGGAGGTGATGTTGGCGGTCCACTCAACGGTGTAGGTCACGCCGTCTATGCTGACCACGCCAACGCGGGTGTAGTCGGAAGCGGTGACTTCAGCCTCGTTGCGGTACATTGTGTAGATGTACTCCTTGGCAAGCGTAAGGGCGTCCTTTTTGGTCTCCCCGGGCTTGCAGGCGGCAAACGCCGCTACGCAAAGGGCAAGCAGAATAACTACTGAAATAAGTTTTTTCATTGCTTTTCAGCCTTTCTTTTTGTAGGATATGCCGTGACATATCCGTTTTATTTGACTATGGTGATATCATCGGCGGAAAAGACCCGTATCTGATATTTTCCGTCATAAAAATCGACAATGCCGCGCACGTCAAGGGTCTTCCCCTTGTATTCATCCGCGCCGATGAGCTTTCCTGCGGCATCGTAAAGCACTGCCGTGCGCACGGTCACTCCGGTCCCGTCGGACGCGATACAGGTGAGGGTCATAGCGCCCTGCTGCGAGCTTGACTCGGACGTCGTCGTGTAAGCCGACGTTACGGTAAGACCGCGCGCGGTCACGGTGGTATCCATCATAAGCTCGGCGGAACGGTACTTGCGCTCCGCACCCTCGGTATCGGCGAACTTTACCGTGCCGGCGGCAAAGTCGGCAGCGTTTATCTCGCGGTATGCGCCCTCGTGTCCGTCCTCTATCTTTTTGATATTGGAGGGATCGTCCGGCTTCATAACGCGGTAGGTAAGCCCGGAGACCTGATAGGTCCCGCCCGCCTCATAATACTGGACCGATCCGACTATACGCGAGAGGTTGCCGACGGAGAGGATATCAAGTCCTTCTCCGCTCAGACCGTAGCCGTAATAGACATAAATGCCGTAATATCGGTCGGTCTCGCTGTCATAGCTCTCAATGTAAACGCCGGAGTTATTGTTTTTGGTGATAACGCCCTCAAACGCGACCTTGGTGCCGTTATATTTCTCGGCGTTGCAGCGCAGCTCCTTGAGAGTCAGCTCCACGGCGTCGCCGTAGTAAAAACCGGGGTCGCGCTTGCCGGACTGTATATTCAGCTTCAGCGCCTTAGCCTGTGCTATCGCCGCCATGCATATGCTGCCGTAGCGGTTATTGGCTGAGGATGAGGCTATGGCAAGTCCGTTCTGAAGCAGCTCTATATTCAGGTTGCGGTATTCCGCATCCTCGCTCGTGCGGTACCAGACCCACACAAGATATCTGCCGCCGGTCGAGTCAAGGTTCCAGTTCGCGTCGTCCGACTCCACTATAATGGAGCTTGCCGACATAAGCTTCTCCTTTGTAAAGTTAGAAGCCGTCTTGCCGTATTCCTCTATCTTACCGGTGGATTCCGGGGTGTTTATGGCAAGATACCTCGCCTTGAGCACTCCGGTGGGTGACACGCTCTCCGGCACGTTGAAGTGAGTGGTGTCGCCGTCGATATACGTTTTAACGGTGACCTTTTGCTTTGCCGTTGCCGTGGAGCCTTCGATGAGCTTCACCTCGGCGGCATAGTCGTGTATCTCGGAGGTGCCGCCGGTGGTGCTGTCGCCGCTGTTGCCCGCGGGGGTGCAGGCGGTAAGCAGCATAAGTGCGGCGAACACGAGCGCAAAAAGACGATAGGTTTTTTTCATTTTACACCTCGCGGTTTGCTGTGCGGTCCGGCGTGGAACCGGGGCGGCATGCATCTTCCGTCATGCGGCTCCCGCTGCCGGGAAATGCCACTCCGGTCCCGCTTACCGTAATTTTAATATTCGCACTCCTCGACAGCTGCCTTGAATGCCTTCTTTATCTCCGCATCGACGTCAAGTGAGGAATCGATGGTAAGGCACTTTGCAAGCATTGCGCCGACCTGGCTGCGCGCCTGCGAAGAACCGTTGAAGGCGGGAGAGGTATAATATGCGTCCTCCTGCTCAAGGCAGACCTTGGCGCTGAGGGCGGAGATGTACTTACCGCCGTCGGCGTTGGCGATGAACTTTGCGTATGTCTCGTTATTTGCAACGGACTTGAGAACGGGAACGTAGCCGGATGCCATTGAGAATTCAGCCTGGAACTCTACGCTCGTGGTAAGGAACTTGACGAACAGCCAGGAAGCAACGACCTCCTGCGGGTTATCCTTCTTGAAGATGCAGACGCTCGGTCCCTGAGAAATGACCTTCTTATTGGACGCGTTCACCTGCGGGATGGTAGTGATACCCACTTCGAAGGGGTAGTTGCCGCTCTCATCGGCGGTAGGACGCTGGTGAGTTGCACCTGCGGACGAACCGACGGACATATAGCTTCTTGTACCGGTGGTAGCGGTAAAGAGTCCGGATGTATAAGCGCCGTAAAGGGTCTGGGTGGTGAGGTAGCCCTTCTGGTACCACTCGCGGAACTTCTTTACGAATTCATGGTTCTTATCGTTATCAAACAGGTAATGATCCTCGCTCTCAGCGGTGGTGTAGGGCGAGCCGTACTGCTCGCACATGGTGATGAACCAGTTGGCTTCGCTGTCGTAGCCGAGCGGGATGCTCGCGGGGTCGATAGCCTTTATCTTCGCGCAAAGCTCCTCAAGCTCGTCCCATGTGGTGGGGAGAGTCAGGTTGTTCTGATCAAAGAAAGTCTTGTTATAATAAAGAACCTCGGTAGATTTGGAGAAAGGCATGGTGTACATAAGCCCGTCGCCGAACTGTCTGCCTTCATTATAATACGCCTCGATGAAGTCGCTCTTCTGCTCGTCGGTAAGACCGAGTGTCTCGGTCGTGCCATCGGCACGGGTAACGGTCAGCTTGCTGTCGATGAGGTTGTCAAGGGTGGCAACGACGCCGGCAAGGTTATAAAGAGCCACGTGGTCCGGGTAGCAATATGCTATGTTGGGCTGGGTCTTGGTGGTGATCTCGGTGCTGATCTGGTTTCTTACGTCGTCGTAGGAACCGACCTGCTCATGCTCGATGTGGATATTAGGGTAAAGCTTGTTGAACTCCTCGATGTACAGTGCAAGCACATCGGAAAGGTTGGAGCCCATTGTGTGGTAGAACTTGATGGTTACTTCGCTTCCGTCGTAACCACCTTCGGGAACCTCAAAGTTGGGAGCAGCCTTTTTCTGGGTGTTGCATGACGACAGTGCAAATACCGAAACAAGCATCAGCATTGCCATCAGGATTGCAGTGATTCTTTTCATTTGATTGATCTTCCTCCTGAAAATGAATGTTTTATATATGTATACAGGCCTCTCGACCTTTATACCTTTTTTTAGACTCGGGTGACGTTTTTGCAAATTTGCAGCTTCATACCCCGACCGTGAAGTCAGTACAGATTCATATCTACTACACGTCCTTAGTTACATCTGAACATGAAGTAACT
>CATYWI010000187.1 GCA_958414155.1 uncultured Anaerotruncus sp.
TATCAGCGCCAGATGCTTCAGGAGCTGGGACGCGAGGCGACAGCCGATGAGATCGGCGAAAAGATGGGCATGAGCGCCGAAAAGGTGCGCGAGATAATGAAGATAGCGCAGGAGCCTGTGTCGCTCGAAACTCCTATCGGTGAGGAAGAGGATACCCACCTTGGCGATTTCATCCCCGATGAGGACACTCCCGCGCCTGCCGATGCCGCGTCGCAGACGATACTCCGCGAGGTGCTTGACCGCGAACTGCACACGCTCACGCCCCGTGAGGAGCATGTCATAAAGCTCCGCTTCGGACTTTACGATGGCAGGTGCCGCACGCTCGAGGAGGTGGGTAAGGAGTTCGATATCACCCGTGAGCGTATACGTCAGATCGAGGCAAAGGCACTGCGCAAGCTACGTCATCCGAGCCGTGCAAGACACCTGCGCGGGTTCATAGACTGAGCGCGGCATTTGTGTACCGCATTTTAACGTCGCGCGGAATGCCCGTCCGGTCGTTGCTTGCGGAGCGCGCGGAACTTTTTCACGTGTTGCACAAAATTGAAATGCAAAATATGTACGGTTGCACAAAAGAATCGTTGTAATGCTGAAAAAGCGACCGCTGAATTAGTATATTATGCACAACAAAATTGCCTGCTTGCGGGCTTAAACAAACACGGGTTTTTTAATTTACAAATACTGACGAAATTTCAACTTGACACTTCCGCTTTTTTGATGTAAAATATAATACAATCTAATAGTGCGCACGCTCGGTGCGCGCTCCTTCCAAGGAGGATATGCATTTATGAACAAAAGACTTATCAGTCTGTTACTGTGCTTCCTTATGCTGATAAGCGTGTCGGCAACGGGATGCTCTGTTTTCGGCAATAATTCGGAAGAAACCACCGGTTCTTCTACTGTTGCAGACCCCGATCAGGGCAAAGCCATCACACTTTCGTGGTATATACCGTGCGAAAAGCCGGTGTCTGCCGAGGATGTTGCTCTTGTAGAAGAGGCTATAAACAAGATAACGAAATCCAAATTCAAAACGCAGATAAAGCTACATATGCCCACCCTTGACGAGTACTATGCTACCATCGAAGGCATTATGCAGGCACGTGTGGACGAGGAGGAGCAGTCTCAGCTTTCAAAGGATGAGCTGAAAAAGGCATTGCGTGCCGCGAGAGCGGAGGGCAACACCGATACCGCTGCCGTTATCTCCAAGTTCTATGAGGACCACCCGGAGTGGGTAAAATATCAGGAGACCGAGGCATCGACCGATACCGAGGAGACAGTGCCCGAAACACAGCTCAACGATCTTGGCATGCCCGAGATCAAGTATCCCGACGAGCGCGAGAATCAGCTTGATATCATTTGGCTCGGCGGATATGATAAGTTCATGGAGTACATAAACAATGACCTCCTTCAGCGTCTGGACGAGCAGCTTTCCAGCACCTCCAAAAAGCTGAAACAGTACATATACCCCGGCGCTCTTGACGCTGTAAAGACCGCGGGAAGCGGCACATATGCCATCCCCAACAACACCGTCATCGGCGAATACACATACCTCCTGCTCAACAAGAGACTGGTCGATAAGTATAAATACACTCCCTCCGATCTTACCAATATCGTAAAGTGCGCGAATTTCCTGGCGGATGTCAAGAAGTACGAGCCGGATGTGCTCCCCATCGTCGGCGAGATCCCCGTGACTCTCACCAAGTATTGGAGCATCAATCCCGACACGCTTGAGATCAACCACAACAAGTTCAACATCATCGGTCATGGTATCAGCGATACCGCAACGCTCGGCTCCATGTTCAACTTTACCGGCGTTTTCGGAACCAACGTTGAGCTTGCCAACACAAGCGATTACGCCAAGCAGCTCATTGCCATCCGCACATACAAAGATCTCGGTTATGTGACCGAGTACACCAACATCGCCAAGGAATATGCGGTGCGCGTGGTCAAGGGCGGCGGCGAGCTTGCCGAGATCTATGCCGAAGACTACTACATGAACATTATTGAATCTCCCCGCGCTGACTATGAAGATATCTTCGGCAGCATGTTCGGTGTTTCCACCTATACAAGAAGCCTTAAGCGCAGCATGGAGATCATCACGTACCTCAATACCAACTCCGATCTTCGCAATGTGCTTCAGTACGGCGTTGAGGACGTTCACTACGAGCTTGACGACGAAGGCATGCTTCACAGACTCAACAACAATTATATGATGGACATCAACAAGACCGGTAACGTCTTTATGGCGTATCCGGAGGAGGGAATGCCCAAGAACGTATGGACCTACGGTAAGGCTCAGAACACCGCTGCCAAGACCATGATGACCCTCGGTCTGCGCTTCAAGAATGAGGATTTCCAGAGCTCGTCCGATCCCGAGGCGGTAAACAAGCTCAAAGCGGCTATCAAGGCTGTCAATGATTATTCCGCAGACGTTGAAAAGAGACTGAACGCTGCTCAGTCCGTAGCGGAGCTTGAAGAGATCATGCGTGAGGTCGCTCGCAAGTTCGGTACCGACACAAACGTAAAGGCTATCACCAATACCACCAGCCAGGAAAATTCAACTCCCGGTTCGGTCTATTATGATTGGCTTAAGAACAACGGCTTCCTTGAGGAAGGCTGATACTGCTGAATCAAATAACCACGGCTGCCGCGCATTTGCGCGGCAGCCGTGGTTATTGCTTTATATTCAGATCAGAATACCGTTTCGACGATCTTTTGCGAGCATGAGGGTGAATATCTCCATGTATCGATATGCTGCGTCTTTTCGCAGTCTATGAAATATTTTATCGGTGCGGGCGGCTGAGGCTGTGTGTGCGCATCTATCAGGACGAGCTTAACCTTCATGCGCTCGGGGATTATGCTTTTTATGTATACCGCTGCGGTGTCGCCCGGATTCAGGTCCTCGGCGAGTATGTCGCCGCGCGGCTCGGCGAGTCCGGCGAGATTCGGAGTCAGCTCCAGAAAAACGCCGTAGCTTTCGATGCTTCTTACAGTTCCGGCGACCGTCTGACCTACCGAAAACAAAGCGGCATTCTCTTCCCACGTGCCGAGAAGCTCCTTTTGCGAAAGATACAGCCTTCCCGTGTCGGGGTCTATGCTTTTGACTACCGCGTATGCGTACCCGCCGCAGGGGAGCCTGTCGCGCGGGTGAGATATACGCGAGACGGAAAGACAGTCCACCGGTATGAGTGAGGATATGCCGCAGCCGATGTCGGCAAAGGCGCCGAAGCTTTCGAGATGCGTTATCTTGACGCGGATTATGTCTCCGGGAATGAGATCGGAAATATAATTCCGGGCGCATTCGCTCTGCGCGGCGCGGCGCGACAGGCGCGCCGTCGGTTTGCCGTTTTCGATGCCAATCGAGGTTATTTTGAAGCACACGGGCTTGCCTACGCGGGTTATTACGGCAATGTCCTTTATCTGCTCGCCGGGACGGCAGAACACCGCCTCCTCGCGCGGTATTATTCCTTCGATGCCGCCGAGATCGAGGTGAAGATTCATCCCGCTGTCGCACATAAGGGCGCTTTCTTCGAGTATCGCGCCTGTTTCCATGGCGCGTTCAAGCCCCGCCGGAGAGGAGAGGAACAGACGGTTTTCGGGTGTGTGTATGAGCATTCCTTCGGGTTTGTACTTTCGTGTCATATTGGTATGTCCTTTCATCTTTTATCGTAAGTTATCCGGTCCTTTGCTAAATGATATTGCGGTGCGGTCGGGAATATTCCGCATTTGAAGCTGTAAATAATGAAATGAAGGGCGAGCAAGCAGGGCAAAAAGGCGCAAAAACAAGAGAAAACATGAGATATTGCCGCGGTAAATTAAAAAAATCGAAAAAAAGTTCGAAAAGCCCTTGACAAGTCGCGCGG
>CATYWI010000188.1 GCA_958414155.1 uncultured Anaerotruncus sp.
GCTTACGACACAAACGCTCCCGCCGATGATTCCTTCCTCATCGAATTCGGCAGATTTGAGGTTGACCACGACAATTACGGCGGACTTCAGCTCATGCGCTGCCTTGTCAAGGGCAAAATGAAGCTGGTCATCAACCTTTTGTCGGACGACGAGCTTTACGACACCGAGGCAGATCCCTACGAGTGCCGCAACCTCATAAACGACGAGGCATACGCCGCCGTGCGCAACGAAATGCACGAGGAACTTATCCGGAAAATGAATGTCAACCGCGACCCCTTCCGTGCATATTATTGGGAAACGCGTCCGTGGCGGCTTGACGGCAGAACACCCTCCTGGATGTACACGGGTTGGACCCGCCAGCGCGAAAACGAGGAATACGAGCCGCGTCAGCTCGACTACGAGACCGGTCTTGTAATGACCAACGCTCAGCGTCCCAAGGTCAGCTCGGTCGGGTATCCTTCCTTCTCGCACCTTGACGAGCTGATAAGCTGGATCAAAAAAGACGCTGTAAAATAACAAAAAACATATTCTTCCCCAGCGATCGGCGGTCGCAAGCCGCCGATCCGCCGTTTTTACGGCGTTTGGTTCCGCAAAAATACAAAAAACACGAGGAGGTCACGGAAATGCAAGGCTTATCATTTACGAAGGATCCGAAAATACTGCTGCGCAAGCTGACCGTAACGGCTGTATGCACGGCGTTTGCCGTCGTGCTGAAGTGCTTTACGAATCTTGCGCTCAACATTCCGGGGCTTGGGATAAAAATAGGGCTTGGCGGGATATTCAACTTCTTCCCCGCCGCGCTGTGCGGTCCCATCTGGGGCGGCGCGGCAAGCGCGCTGACCGATCTTATCGGTCATTTTCTGGCGCCGGACGGCGCCTACATACCGTGGCTGACGTTAACGGCGTTTGCCGGCGGCTGCACTATCGGATTTTTATGGCGTGCGGCAAGCCGGCGCGCCTCGCGCCCTCTGCGCATAGCGCTCCTCTCGATTTTTTCCGTTATCTTATTTTTCGGCGTTGCCACCGGAACGGCTCTCATGCGCGACGGTGTGACCGGCGGCTTTTTTGTCACCCGCGCCGAGCTTCCCTCACGCGCCGAGCTTGACGCCATGCCTCTCTCCTCGCTTTCGCGCTTCACGGTCGGTCTTTCACGCTACTCAAAGGATTCGAAAAATCTAACCCTGACCGCCATTCCGGACGGCGCAGGCGAGCTTCCCGCCGCTGTCTCGGTAAACGGCGCAGAGCGCAATGTGACCGCCGTAGCCTCAGGCGCGCTGAAAAACGCGTCCGGGAGTATTTACATCCCTGCCGGCTACAAGACGATACCCGACGATGCGTTCGGCGGCGAAAAAGGCGTCGTCATCATTGGTATCAAGGGCAGTGCAGCCGAAAAATTTGCCTCCTCCGCGGGTTTCGAATTCCGCGAAGCCAACAGTGACTTTTTCGGTGAGCCGCGTGTCATTCCCTCCGCCGACGGTGTTAGTGAGCATATGCAGTTTGAATGTCTCGGTTTCACCTTTGCGCAGTCCGACAACTACCGCAAAAACCTTGCCTCCGGCATCAACACGGTCGTTCTCGGCTGTACTCTCGCCGGTTCCTGTGGGATAATTTTCATTCTCCTCAACATAGCGGTATCGGCATACACCGAAAAAAAGTCGAACGGTGACGGCACGGCGGCGTTTTCCTTTCCCAAGATCGCTCTCTGCACGATCGTTGCGGGGCTTCTTGTGACCACTGTGAACACCTTTATTCTCCGCGTTTTCGTCCCCGCATGGGCGGACCGCGCTCTGCTCGTTCTTCTTGTACCGCGTGTCATTGAAGAGGTCATAGTCCGTCTTGCCCAGGCGTACATTATCTCTCTCCTCTGGACCGCCGTCTCCCGCTCCCCTATTTTTTCTAAACTCGGGTGATTTTTTTGGGCTCGGGTGGCGTTTGAGCAAATTTGTAGCCGCATACCTCGATGGCGAAATGAGTGCTAATTCTTATCTACTTCCTGTCTTTAGTTACATCTGAACATGAAGTAACTTACCAATGAAAAGTGAGCAGATTTATATTGATATGTACCCCCACTTCCGGTTGTCCAGAATTGGGGGTACATATCATATCATATCTGCTCTCTTTTTTTAGTTTATATAGAAAATACGTGGAATAATGAAGATTTTGCTTGCGCAAAATCCATTAATTGCCCTCCTCATCCGACGCGCTTCGTGCGCCGGCGGAAATCTTCCTCAATCCCGCGAAGCGGGATATCACTTATATCACGATAGCGATATATCATTATTTCTCCCGCCTCCAAACCAAAAACCCCTGTCTGCCGCGCGAACGCGCGACAGACAGGGGTTTTTTAATTATCTTACTTTTATGCTTCCGACTTTTTTCTGAACACGAGCAGCTTACTGAGTATATAATTCAGCACGGTGACGACGACTATCGAAACGAGCGTTGCTATCATATCGGCATCGACATCTATTATAAAGTGAAAAGCCTTGAAGCCGCAGGCGATGAGCAGCATCGGAACCAGCACTCCTATGCCCCATTCCACAAAATATGTGCCGAGGCGGGATGCCACAAATTTGCTGAACTGCTTTGCGACCTCGCTTTTTTCGCTCACGGTGTCCCTGAACACCCACTTTTTATTAGTAAAGTAAGCAAATATAACTCCTGCGACCCACCCGAGGCTTATTGCCACCGTGCGCAGGACGACGACGCGGTAATCGCTGTTATCGCCGAGATCGAGCGACATTGCCGCGGCGACCGGATAAAGCACGGCAAACCGCACGCCGTACGCAACTATCGTTGTAAGAAGTCCAACGATTATATACACTGTTATCTCGCGGTATTTTTCCCAGAGTTTTTTCATTATCTTACTTTATTTATTTTACTGCCTGTGCCATGTCGGACCGGCGGGGGTATCGACTATCACGACGCCGCGTGCGGAAAGCTCATCGCGGATACGGTCAGCCTCGGCAAAATTCTTTGCCTTTTTTGCGGCGGTCCTTGCTTCCACGAGCGCCTGTATCTCCTGTGCCTCGGGGTCTCCGGCGTGCGCCGCTGCCGCAGCCGCTGCAGCATCGGCGGCTTTTTTCTTTTCCGCTTCGAGCTGTGCGCGCGCCGTGTCGGTCAGCGAGAGCGACAGCACGCGGTCAAAATCGTCAAGCGCCGCGAGCTTTGTAGCCGCGTTCGTATTCGCCTTCAGCACATCGTAAAGCGCGGTAACGGCGAGCGAAGTATTGATATCGTTATCGAGCGCGTCGGTAAAGTGCTTTTTGAGTCCGGCAAGCACCTCTGCGTCCACCTCTGCGGGAGCCTTTTCATTCTCGGCGATAAGAGCCGCTACCTTTGCCGTCAGCTTTTTGTACGCGGTGGCGGCGTTGTCAAGGTTCTCGTATGAGAACACGAGCGACTTGCGGTAGTGCGACTGGAGGCAGAAGAAGCGGTACGCCATCGGGTCATATCCCTTTTCCTCAAGCAGTGAAACGGTGAGGAACTCGCCGCTCGACTTGCTCATTTTGCCTGTTTTTGTGTTGAGATGCAGTACATGGAACCAGTAATTACACCATTTGTGACCGATATAAGCCTCGCTTTGTGCTATTTCGTTGGTGTGGTGCGGGAAAGCATTGTCAATGCCGCCGCAATGGATATCAAGATACTCGCCGAGATATTTGAGCGCGATTGCCGAGCACTCGATGTGCCATCCGGGATATCCCACGCCCCACGGGCTGTCCCATTTCAGCTCCTGCGAATCGAACTTCGACTTTGTGAACCAAAGCACGAAGTCAGCCTTGTTGCGCTTGTTTCCGTCCGCCTCAACGCCCTCACGGACGCCCACGGCGAGGTCTTCCTC
>CATYWI010000189.1 GCA_958414155.1 uncultured Anaerotruncus sp.
GACGGCTTTGTTGCGCTGAAAGGAGCGCTTGAAAAACAATGAAACCCACCTCGATAATATTTATAATCGTCACGATAATACTTGCGTGCGCAGGTGTCCTCCTTTGCATCAGCGCCGAAAACATGGCAAAGGACCAGGGCATTGCGCTCTTCAAGCAGGAGCATGACGGAAACAACAACTACGTTGAGACATACGACGATATCGATGAAGCCTCGCTCAAAAAGCTGGTCATCTCGCTCAAGAACGCCGACATAAATGTTTACGGCGGAGCGGAAAAGAGCCGCATCGAGCTTATAAACTTCAGCGATAACAGCTATAATCTCACAGCCAGCAAAACGCAGATCACTCTTTCCGGTATAGACGGAATATCCGAGCTTATCAACCTTGATACCTTCAAGATCAATTTCAGCGGTTTCCGCAACTATCAGAATTATCTGAAATACCGCAACCGCCAGAAAACGGTCAACCTCTACCTTTCCGATGCTGCGGAGGTAATATTCATCGATATTCACACCGAGGAAGGCAATGTATCCGTGTCCGACCTTGATATCGACTGCGACTACCGTCTCACCGCGGACAAGGGCGAGGTCACGCTTTCCGGCATTACAACAGTCTCCACCATTACCGTAGACTCGAAAAAAGAGCTGACAGCAAAGATATCCGGCGTCACAGCACGCGAGCTGATACTCAGCGCCGACGCATCCGGATACGTTACGATAGGAAACAGCGCCTTTACACACAAAATAGATGCCACGGTAAAGAGCGGCGAGTTCACATACTACCGCAACGAGGCAAATTTTGCCGGGTACAATGTTGAGTTGAACGCCCCCGCGGGCAAGATAAGCGTGTACGGCAAGGAATACACCAAAAAGTACACCGAGCAGAATGTTGAAACTCCTCTGACACCGGTAGAGCCGGAGACCACCAAGACTGCCGAAACGACCTCCGCCGAGACCGGCGAGGAGACAAAGCCTGCCGCCACCGGCGACATCAACTCAATATGCATCACCGTAAACCGCGGGAACATCACCATAACCGACAAAGCGCCGGTAAAGCCTATCATCGACTGATGCAGACCGGAATCATTTGCAAAACAAAAAAGCCGCCCTTCCCCGACCTTTCGGTCGGCGGCAAGGGCGAGCTTTGCTTTGCGGGGCAAAGCACCCGCAGTCTGGCGGAAAAATACGGAACGCCTCTTTATCTTATGAACGAGGACCGCATACGTGAGCGTTGCCGCACATTTATTGCGGCGGCTCGTTCGGCTTTCGGTCCCGATATTGCCTGCGGCATTCTTTACGCTTCAAAGGCGGCGTCGTTCAGGCAGATCTATCGCATAATGGCTGAGGAAGGCATGGGGATAGACGTTGTGTCGTCCGGTGAAATATACACCGTAGCCGGCGCAGGATATCCGCTCGGGCAGGCGTTCTTCCATTCAAACAATAAAACCGATGCGGATATAGAGCTTGCCATATCGCACGGAGTAGGTCACATAGTAGCCGACGGCGAAGACGAAATACGCGCCGTGTCGGATATCGCGTCCTCCCACGGCGTGCGGCAAAAAATAATTCTTCGCGTAACTCCGGGAATAGACCCGCATACCTTTGCCGCAGTCACCACCGGCAAAGTGGATTCCAAATTCGGATGCGCCATTGAGACCGGACAGGCACTTTCCGCCGTGCGTCTGGCGCTCTCGCTTCCGGGCATCGAACTTTGCGGATTTCACTGTCATGTGGGTTCGCAGATAGCCGACGGCGGCGTTTTTGTGCGCGCCGCGCGCATAATGACGGAATTTACAGCCGAGATATACCGCAAGGTCGGATTTACCTCATCGGTGCTTGACCTCGGCGGCGGATTTTTCGTTCCTTACACCGCCGATGCGGAATACCCGGATATCGGCGGAATAATGCGCTCGGTCGCCGATGAGGTGCGCCGCGGCTGCCGCCTCGGCGGAATTCCGGCGCCAAAGGTCTATTTCGAGCCGGGCAGAGCCATTGTAGCCGACGCGGGAATGACGCTTTATACCGTTGGTTCGGTAAAAAGGATCCCCGGCTACCGCTCCTACGTATCCGTTGACGGCGGCATGACCGACAACCCCCGATTTGCGCTTTATGAGGCTCCGTATACACTGCTTGATTCCGACCGTCCGACAGCGGAGGACACCGAGCCGTTCAGTGTTGTTGGCAGATGTTGCGAGAGCGGCGATATAATACAGCACGGCGTTATGTTGCCGCGCGATATACGCCGCGGCGACCGCATAGCCTGTCTTACCACCGGAGCGTACAATTTTTCAATGTCGTCAAACTACAACCGCATACCGCGTCCTCCCGTTGTTATGCTGTCACACGGCAGATCGTATATCGCCGTAAGACGGGAAACATACGCCGACATAGCGGAGCGGGACATATGACGTGTCTTTCGCGCATTAGCGCGAAAGACACGTGGCGCGCCGCGCTTTATATCTTGCCTGTCAGCTCCTCACGCAGACGGGCAATTATCTTTTTTTCGAGCCGGGATATGTAGGACTGCGAAATTCCGAGTAGGTCGGCAACATCCTTCTGTGTCATCTCCGGCTTCCCCGAAAGCCCGAATCGCAGTTCAATTATCTGCCGCTCGCGCGGCTCAAGCCCTGCCACAGCCTCGTGGATCACCCGCTTTTCCTCACGTGCCGCAAACGCCTCGCCTACTCCGCCGTCATCGCTTCCGAGCACGTCCGAAAGCAAAAGCTCGTTGCCGTCCCAGTCTATATTCAGCGGCTCGTCAAGCGAGACCTCGCAGCGCGAGGCGCTCCTTTTACGTATATACATAAGTATTTCGTTTTCTATACAGCGCGAAGCATATGTTGCGAGCTTTATATTTTTTTCGGCGCGGAAAGAGCCTATCGCCTTTATAAGCCCCATCGTTCCGATCGAAACAAGGTCCTCGATGCCGATACCGGTGCTTTCGAATTTACGCGCTATGTACACCACAAGACGCAGATTGCGCTCGATAAGCAGACCGCGCACCTGCTCGTCCCCCGGCGAGGCGGCAAGACGGCGCAGCGCCGTCTCCTCCTCCTCGCGCGTGAGCGGAGGCGGAAGCGTCTCCGGTCCGCTGACGTAATAAATGCCGCGCGGGTACAGTTTTGCCGCGAGCCTTGACAGCGCAAGGCGCATACGAATAAGCAATTCCCGGAATTTCATTTTCCTGTCTACCTTTCTGATATTGAGTCTTTATTTTCACAAGACAAAAATACGCTATATAACGCCCGGCGGGAGCAGAGCGCGGCACCCGTCAGCCGAAAGCCGTCGCGGCACCGGAGCGACCAGCAGGTCCGCCATGCGGCTTTTACCGCTTTCGGCATCAGTAACAGTGACCGCTCCGGGCGTGATCGCACAGATAAGTCCGTCGCCGATAGCCCCCGATGCCGGAATGAACCGCAGCGCCGCCGCATCGGCTGACCCGAACCGCGTTGATACACCGCCGGAACGGATGAGCGCCGCCATTCTGGGATCGATAAGCCCGTCTATCGCGCCAAGTTCACAGATCATGACGCGTCTGCCGCTGAGCGGGTCGGACAGCAGATTCCCGCTGTCTATAATGCCGTCAAACTCGGCATTCCTTCCGTTTATAGTCACACGCACATGCACACGCCCGCCCGAAGAGCGCAAGCGCAGCCGCCTTCCGCCGATGACAGATGCCGCCGCGCCCGATGCCGCGATCAGAGCAAACAGCCACGCGGACATCTCGCCGCTGCCGTCATTCCCACTTCCGGCAGTGCCGGAAAATCCGGCACGGTTGGCAAGACTGTATATCGCGGTCATAAATCCGCCGAGAGCCGCGGAAACGCCCGCATACATCGCC
>CATYWI010000190.1 GCA_958414155.1 uncultured Anaerotruncus sp.
CGCGCGACAGCGAGCGGCTCGGCGAGGAGCTTGAGGCGGCGCGCCGCAAAATACGCGAGCACCTTAAGGAAAATGAGGATAAATTCAACCCTGTGGACGAAGAGGAGGACGACGGATATGTTCTGCCGCGCGCCCTTCACAAGGGAGACAAGGTATATATCAGGAATATAAAACAGGAGGGCGTTCTGCTTTCGGATCCCGACCGTGCCGGTAATGTTGCGGTGCAGGCGGGAGGCATCAGGACAAAGACCAAGCTGAAAAATCTAAAGCTGCTTGACGATGTTGTCATGGTCACAGACAGCATGGGACAGAAAAAGACCGCCAAGGAATTTTCGGTGACATCGGTCAGCCGTGCGTGCAGCGATGAGATCGATCTGCGCGGAATGACCGGTGACGAGGCATGGATGGCAGTTGACCGTTACCTTGACGACGCTATGTTCGCAGGGCTTCACACAGTCCGGCTGATACACGGCAAGGGCACGGGAGCGCTCAAACAGGTGCTTTGGAAGATGCTTAAGGGCGACGGACGTATCGCCGCATACCGTATAGGTCAGTACGGAGAGGGCGACGGCGGTGTGACCGTTGTTGAGCTGAAATGATCCGCGAGGTGAGGATATGAAAAAAACACTTGATTTTCTCGGTATAGACCTCGGCGCGTCAAGCGGACGCGGCATTGTCGGCAGCTATGACGGCGAGCGTCTCTCGCTGCGCGAGGTGCACAGATTCCCCAATGAGCCGCAGATGGTGAACGGACGCTTCACGTGGGATATCCTCAGGCTTTTTGCGGAGAGCAAGAATGCAATACGTGCCGCCGCGGGCGGTGAGTTGTGCTCGATAGGTATCGATACATGGGGCGTTGACTACGGACTTCTTGATGCGCACGGCAGACTGATCTCCAATCCCGCGCACTACCGTGACCGCCGCACAGCCGGGATCATCCGTGAGTTCGGCGAGCGCGTTATGTCAAACGAAAGACTGTACGGTATCACAGGTATACAGCTGCTTGACTTCAATACCGTATATCAGCTTTATGCCGATAGCCGCGACGGTACGGCGGCAGGGGCGTCGCGCATGCTGTTCATCCCCGATCTGCTTGGATATTTTCTGACCGGCAACGAGGCGTGCGAGTACACGGTGGCATCCACCGGCGCTATCCTTGATGCGGAAAAACGGGAGCTTTCGCCCGAAATACTGTCCGCACTCGGACTTGACCGCAGCTATTTTGCGCCGCTCGTTTCGCCGGGAACATCGCTCGGAGCGCTTTTGCCCGACGTTGCCGCCGAGGTCGGCGGGTGCCGCGCCGGAGTCGTAAGCATTGCCTCGCACGATACCGCATCGGCTGTTCTTGCGGTCCCGGCAAAGAAGGACGAAAATTTCATCTACATAAGCTCGGGCACATGGTCGCTTCTCGGCACCGAGCTGTACGCCCCGGTAATGAGCGGAGAGGTGCTTGCACGCAATTTCACAAATGAGGGCGGCGTCGGCGGAAAGATACGCTTCCTTAAAAATATAATGGGACTCTGGCTGCTTCAGGAATCGCGCCGTCAGTGGCGGCGCGAGCGACTGGGCGAGGATGAGATAGGATTCGACGCACTTTCGGCGGCGGCGCTGGCGGCGCCCGCCTGCCGCTCGGTCATCGACCCTGACGATCCGGTGTTTGCCACGCCGGGAGACATGCCGGGCAGGATAGCCGAATACTGCCGACGCACCGGGCAGTATGTTCCGCAGACTCCCGGCGAGACGGTACGCGTGATATTTGACAGCCTTGCTCTCTGCTACCGCCGCACGACGGAGGGAATATCTGCGCTTTGCGGGTTCGTTCCCGACGCCATAAACATAGTCGGCGGAGGTTCAAAGGATAAGCTGCTCAACAGCATCACAGCCGATATATGCGGTATTCCTGTCGTTGCGGGACCATCCGAGGCGACAGCCGTCGGCAACATCGCAGTCCAGCTTATGGCTGCCGAGGGACTTGACGCCGATGAGGCGCGCGAGCTTGTAAGGCGCTCCTTCCCGACCGATGTGTCTCTTCCCGTGTCTCCGTCCGGCAGATACGATGATGCGTATGCGCGTTTTTCGGAGCTGGTGAACAGGCGCGAGTGCGGTGCGGTTTTGTAATAATGCCGAATAGCCGCCGCCGTGTCGGGCATGTGTTCGGGAATACGACGAAATTCCTTTTTTCGACAACATTCAAATCAAAACATATTGCTAAGCGGCAGGATATATGATATAATTAATATGTATGTTTGATGTGCGGCGCGGACGGTGCGTCCGCCGCGCCGTGTATAATTAAAAAACGGAATATTCATTTGGGGGATGTATGAAAGATATTCTTTACGGCGAACTTGGTATAATCGGCATGGAAGGTTGCGAGGGCTTTTCCGCACAGGTCGATAACTATATCAGAGAATGGCGCGGTGCAGAGGAGAGCTTCCTTGTGGGCGCCGAGTGCCCGCGTTTCGGAAGCGGCGAGGCGAAGGGACTTATAAACCGTTCGGTGCGCGGACTTGACCTTTATATCATCTGCGATATGTTCAATTACGGCGTTACCTACAAAATGCGCGGTAAGGCACACGAAAAAAGTCCGGACGACCACTATGCCGATCTTAAGCGTATAGTCGGCGCGGTAGAGGGCAAGGCGAGACGCATTTCCGTTATCATGCCGATGCTTTACGAGGGCAGACAGCACAAGCGCACCACGCGCGAGTCGCTTGATTGCGCCATGATGCTGCGCGAGCTTGAAACGATAGGCGTGCGCAACCTTATCACCTTTGATGCGCATGACGACCGCGTCCAGAACGCTGTTCCTTTCATGGGCTTTGACAACTACCGTCCGACATATCAGATGGTCAAGGCGCTTGTGCGCGTCATGCCCGATATCGAGTTTGAAAAGGACAAGCTCATAATCATTTCCCCCGATGAGGGCGCTATGGGAAGATGCATGTACTTCTCGTCGGTCCTCGGTCTTGACGTCGGTATGTTCTATAAGAGGCGCGATTACTCACGCGTTGTCGGCGGTCGCAATCCGATAGTTGCACACGAATATCTCGGCAGAGATCTGACGGGTATGGACGTTATAATCGTTGACGATATGATCTCCTCCGGCGAGTCCTTCTTTGACGTTGCACGTCAGATAAAGAGCCGCGGCGCAAGGCGCATAGTCAGCTTTGCTACCTTCGGACTTTTCACAAGCGGTCTTGATGGCTTCGACCGTGCATATGAGGAAGGAATATTCGACAAGGTATTCACTACAAACCTCATTTACACCGATCCCGATATAAAGAAGCGCGAGTGGTATGTCGAGGTCAACATGAGCAAGTATGTGTCCTACATTATAGATACGCTCAACCACGATGAGTCGATAAGCCTTATCCTCGACCCCGTAAAGAAGATACATTCTCTGCTTGACAAGCGTAACGCCGAAAGGAATGCAAAGCAGCTCAGCATTTTCGGCGGCGATAATAAATAAATAAGAGGACTTTTGCTGTCTTACGGCACGCAAAGCGGCAGAATTTCAACCGCTTTGCGTGTTTTTGTGCTTCAGCGCTTGAAAAACGGCGTGAAATGTGGTATTATTAAATAAACTGATCGGAACGGATGTCACGGATGAAAAGCAGAAAGATCGAGATCGATGCGAACGCAAAAATAAACCTGTTTCTCGAGGTGGGTCTGCGTCGCGCTGACGGCTACCACGATATTGAAAGTGTGATGCAGGCAGTAACGCTGTCTGATAAGGTCACGGTAGAGGCGGGCGACGGAGTCGGACGCGGAATAGCGCTTGAATGCGACGGGCTTCCCACAGACCGCGGCAACATCGCCTACCGGGCTGCCGA
>CATYWI010000191.1 GCA_958414155.1 uncultured Anaerotruncus sp.
TGACGGAGCGGTGCAATGGTGTTTGTGCAGGGTCCGGGCTTCATACCCCGATGGTAAAGTGAGTACAGGTTCATATTGCCGCACGCCGTGAAGTCACATCTGAACATGACGGAGCGGTGCAATGGTGTTTGTGCAGGGTCCGGGCTTCATACCCCGATGGTAAAGTGAGTACAGGTTCATATTGCCGCACGCCGTGAAGTCACATCTGAACATGACGGAGCGGTGCAATGGTGTTTGTGCAGGGTCCGGGCTTCATACCCCGATGGTAAAGTGAGTACAGGTTCATATTGCCGCACGCCGTGAAGTCACATCTGAACATGACGGAGCGGTGCAATGGTGTTTGTGCAGGGTCCGGGCTTCATACCCCGATGGTGAAGTGGGTACAGGTTCATATCGCCGCACGCCGTGAAGTCACACGGGCGTGAAAATGAGTGATGGGTGTTCATTCGGCGTGGATAAGATTGCCGTTTGGGAGCCATGACTGCATCGGTGCGGCTTTCCCGTCAGATTTTTTTACTGTCAACAGGAAAAAATCAAAAAAACACTTGACAAACGCCGTATCAGGTGATATAATACTTTCGCAAACAAAGAAGAACTCTCCGTTCTCACCCTGCCGCACAGCGAGCTTGGTCAATATTCTTCCCAATTCACGGGATATGAGCGCGGAGTTTTGCTTCGCGCGTTTTGTTTTTCAAGGTCAATTTATTCGGAGGTGAGCTACAATAGCAACAAAAGAAAATCTCGTCAATGAGGCGATACGATTCAAGGAAGTAAGACTTCTCGACCAGGAGGGTAAGCAGCTCGGTATCATGAGCTCGGACGCCGCGCTTCGCACAGCGTATGACCGCGGACTTGATCTTGTGCTTATGTCGGCACAGTCACAGCCTCCGGTATGCCGTATAATGGACTACGGCAAATTCCGCTTTGAGCGCGAAAAGAAGGAGAAAGAAGCCAAAAAGAAGCAGACAACGATCGAACTCAAGGAAGTTCAGCTTTCATGCCGCATAGAGCAGAACGACTTCAACACCAAGGTCAAGCATGCTCTGCGTTTTCTCGGCGACGGCAACAAGGTAAAGGTCGTGCTGCGCTTCCGCGGTCGTGAGATGAGTCACCAGGAGATCGGGCGCGATCTGCTCAAGCAGTTTGCCGATGCGTGCGCCGAGTCGGGATCGGTCGATAAGCAGCCATTGCTTGACGGCAGATTCATGACAATGATAATCGCTCCGCTCAAAAACGCCAAGTAATTCATTGCCGGGAAACGGCGCTCGTTCATCAACGGCTTAAATGCCTTAATGATATAATAATCACGATAGGTCATCTATACAAAGGAGAACAAAATTATGGGAAAAATCAAGACACACAGAGCTTCCGCCAAGCGTTTCTCTGTAACGGGAACCGGCAAAGTGAAGATGAACCACTCTCATCACCGTCATAAGCTCGGCATAAAGGACCAGAAGCGCAAGATGCATCTTCGCACCGCTGACTATGTTCAGGGCAAGATGGCCAAGAACATCCGCGCGATGATCAACAAATAAGCGACACCGATTCCGTTCGTTAAAGCCGATGGAGGGCTGAAGGCGCCGCGCGTCGGCAACCCCTCCGCAAAAAACAGCAAAGAGAAAGGTATTAAGATAAAATGGCAAGAGTAAAAGGCGCAATGATGACGCGCAAGAGAAGAAATAAAGTCCTTAAGGCTGCTCGTGGCTACTGGGGTTCAAAGAGCAAGCATTTCAAGATGGCAAAGCAGGCGGTCATGAAGAGCGGCAACTACGCCTTCATCGGACGCAAGCAGAGAAAGAGAGACTTCCGCCGTCTGTGGATCGCTCGTATTTCCGCGCAGGCAAAGGTCAACGGCATGAATTATTCCAGCTTCATGCACGGACTCAAGCTCGCCGGTATCGACCTCAACCGCAAGATGCTGGCAGAGATCGCTGTTGCCGACAAGGCTGCATTTGCAGAGCTTGCCGATAAGGCAAAGGCGGCTCTTTAAGAGAACACCGAAAAACGCGGGGACTGTATGCATTTACGCAACAGCCCCGCGGCTTTTTTGACATTATGTCAACACAAGAAAACAAGTGAGGTACGGCAGATGCCATCGTATATTTCATCACGTCACAACCCGACCGTCATGCTTGCGGCGTCGCTGTCTGACAAAAAGAACCGCGAGCGCGAGAGACTTTTCCGCTTTGACGGAAAAAAACTGTTTGCCGAGGCATGTGCCTGCGGTGTTGACATCCGATACGTTTTTTTGCGCGAAAACAAGAAGGATGAGCTGACCTTATTTGTAAATGAATGTGCGCAAGAGAATAATATAGAACTGTCGGATTGCGTTTTTGTGCTTTCGGAAGCGGCATTTGACAAAATATGCGATGAAAAATCGCCCGAAGGCATAATTACCGTAGCAAAATATATTGACAAACTCCGCAAAATCGCTACAATAAATAATATGACGGAAGTCATCGGCTGGGCGTCCGGGGTTCCGGACGGCAGGATAATGGCATTTGAGTCACTGCGCGACCCGGGAAATCTCGGTACGGTGATACGTACCGCGGCGGCTCTCGGGATCGGAACGCTGCTGCTTTCGTCGGACTGTGCCGACATTTACAATCCGCGCACCCTGCGTGCGGCAATGGGGGCGCTGTTCACCCGCCGCATCATTCTGACCGACGATCTGCCTGCGGCATTGCGTGCGCTTGGCGGCGCGGGCTACCGCACCGTGGCTGCGGCTCTTTCCGATGGCGCGGCGGAGGCAGATGCGCTTTCGCTCGGCGCGCACGACTGTGTGGTCATAGGCAACGAGGGACACGGACTTTCACCCGATGTCGTTTCCGCATGCGATCTGGCGGCGATACTGCCGATGGAGCGCGGACCGGGAATAGAATCCCTCAACGCATCGGTGGCTGCGGCGATATTCATGTGGCTCTGCCGCTGAGCGGCATCCGGTATCAACGGAGGTAACTGTCATGTCCTGCGGGCTTTACGACGTCTGGCTATCACTGCATATGCACCCCGGCAATTCCGCTCACCGCGAGCTGTTCGGGATATTCGGCGATGCTTACGATGTTTACCGTGCGGATCCTGCGGCGTATGAAGCGGCGGGACTTTCCGAGCGCCTTTGCGCCGCGCTGAGTGATAAAAGCCTTGAAAGAGCGGGCGCCGTAATGGATTACTGCACGCGCACAGACGTAGCGCTTGCCACCGAGGGATGTCCGGGGTATCCGGCAAGACTTGCCGATATCGCCGATGCGCCGTATCTGCTGTATATCCGGGGCAGAGTCCCCGATATCGATTCACTGGTCAGCATATCTGTGGTCGGAACGCGTTCGATGAGCGAATACGGAATGCGCACGGCGTATAAAATATCATATGAACTCAGCGCTGCGGGCGCGGTCATAATAAGCGGCATGGCACTCGGTATCGACAGCGTTGCGGCATGCGCCGCGCTCGATGCCGGCGGCAGGACGGTAGCCGTTCTCGGATGCGGTATCGATATGGTCTATCCGTCACAGCATAAAAGGCTGCGCGACGCTATTGCGGCGAACGGTGCGGTCATAAGCGAATTTCCTCCCGGCACGCGCCCGGACGGCAGGAATTTTCCGCCTCGCAACCGTATAATAAGCGGGCTCGGACTCGGCACGCTCGTCGTTGAAGCCGATGCGCAGTCCGGCGCGCTGATAACGGCGCGCACCGCGCTGGTGCAGGGCAGAGATATATTCGCTGTTCCCGGAAATATAGGTGCGGCAAATTCGGGCGGAACGAATACGCTCATACGCGACGGCGCCAATATGGTCCTTTCCGCGCGTGACATCATAAAGGTTTAC
>CATYWI010000192.1 GCA_958414155.1 uncultured Anaerotruncus sp.
AAGCTCATACCGGGCTTTTTAACGCCCCACCGTTATTCCGCCTCCCCTGCCCTCCGTACTTGACAAAATGACATTTGTATGTTATACTATAAGAAATCGGAAACGGAGGACGGCACTATGGAGCTTTTTCACGGCAGACCCATGGTATTCATCGGCAGCGCCGCAATAGCGGCGGCTTTGTGCGGATGGTATTTTGACGGCTGTACAAAGCTCATACTTGCAGCGACAGTATTGTCCGCATTCGTTCTCTGCGCCCTTCTGCGCATATTCGGAAAGATCTCCCGCCGCCATACCGTCACTCTGCTTCTCGGCTTTGCGGCGGCGTTTTGCGTTCTTTTGCGTGCGTATGCATATTTTGACGTGCAATATCTCGGCTCGGAGTCGCTTTGCGATTCCGAGCATGATATTTATATGACGGTCGAGGAACGAATGACATCCGGCGCCGTCGGAACGCACTACCGCGTAAAAATCGAAAGCATCGACGGCAAAACGCCGTCGCGCACGACCCGCGCCCGGCTCGAATGTGCATACAGCGCCGCCTACCGCCCCGGGAACCAGCTGTTTTTGCGCACGGCTCCGGTGAGATTCGAAAAGACCGCGCTGTACGACGGTGAACGCGCGGCGCTTGCAGCCGGCATGACGATGCGTCTTTACACCGAGGACGACTGTACGGTGGTATCCGACAGGATCGCCGACGGAATATTTGCTTCACTGCGCCGCTTTTCGTCGCGCCTCGCGTTCAGGCTCTCCGACGGAGTAGGCGGGGATGAAGGCGCTCTCGCGGCTGCAATGCTCCTCGGCAGGCGCGACGGACTTTCAGACGCCGTTTCCCGCGATTTTTCCCGCGCCGGACTTTCGCACCTGCTCGCTCTCAGCGGATTGCATCTTTCGATAGTCGCAGGCAGCGTCGGCTGGATACTATCCCGCCTGCGTCTGCCACGCCTGATAAAAACACCGTTGCTCACGCTGTTTTTGCTGGTCTACCTTGCGCTGACGGGATTCCCCGTTTCAGCGGTACGCGCGGCGATAATGCTGATAACGCTTCTTGCCGCCTATTTTTCCGGCGCTGACAGCGACGGGGTAAGCTCTGTCTTTCTTGCCGCGCTGCTGATACTCACCGTCTCGCCCGAGGCGATCATAGACGCCGGCTTTATGCTCTCCTTTGCGGCGACCTTCGGCATAACCGTTTTTCTTCCCGCTTTTGTCCAAAAGAGAAAGGAGAAAAAGCCTGCGCATGGGAAAATTGCTACCCGCGCAAGGAAATTTTGCGACAGCGCACTGTCGCTTCTCATCACCGGTCTTGCGGCAAACTGCTTCACACTGCCGGTGATATGGAGGATGTTCGGCGGGATATCCCTCGCCGCGCCGCTCTCAAATATGCTCATAACCCCGCTTTCCGGCTTTTTTCTTGCCGTATCCGCAATATTCATCCCGCTTTCGGGAATACCCTTTTTCGGCAGCGCCGCAGCATTCGCCGTTCGCATGACGGCGCGAGTGATGCTCGCAGCATGCGCGCGGATATCCGAGCTGCACAGCGCAGTGATCTCGCTTGAATACGGCTTTGTCCCGTACATCGTGATCCCTTCCGCCGTCATCATGCTCATACTGCTCACGGTAAAGCTCAGTCATCCGGCGGTCTGTCTTCTGCCCGCCGCCGCGGCTGCGGCGGCATTTGCGGTCTGCTTTTTTGCCTCCGGCGCCGCAGACCGTGCCGGAAATATAAAAATGGCGCTGTATTCGTCAAAAAGCGGCGACACCATGGCACTGACTTCGTGCGGTGGGACCGTACTGATAGACGTCGGCAGCGGAGCATACAGCGCGTTACGTCCGGCTCTCGATGCCGCGGGCGCGGCAGGCGCCACCGAGACCGAGGCGCTTGTCCTCACACACTATCATAAGCACCATATTTCAGCCGTCAAAAGGCTCATCGGGCGCGAAAAGGTGCGCCGCATATGGCTTCCCTATCCCACTGACAGCCAGGAAGCGGAGATTATGGCACAGATATCCGACGCGGCGGAGCGCGCCGGCGTCGGATGCTCGGTCTACACGCCCGGCGAACCGCTCACCTGCTTCGGAGACGTTATGATAACGGTAGCTCCGGCACGCATGCTCGCGCGCTCCGCCCAGCCGATAATATCGTTTGCGGTGAATGCCGGCGGGCGCGGCGGCTCGCTGCTTTACATAGGAGCATCGGCATGGGAGGCGGAGAACTTCACGCTCTCCGGCTCCCCCGACACGGTGATATTCGGCTCGCACGGACCCGCGATAAAGACCGGGCTGAAGCTACCGCTTCCCGCCGGCGTGCGCGAAGCGGTGTTCACATCGGTCGATGCGGCTTATGCCGCCGCCCGTATATTGCCGGACGGCAATGCAGACAAAAAGATAAAATTTACCTTATGCCCCGTCCTGTGGGAAAAAAACGGATGATATCGCCGTGGAGTTATGATCCTTTTGCCCAATGCCGCGAGGCTTGCGCACGTAAAATGCACGAATGTCACAAAAAATGCCGAAATGTGTTGACAGCGTGATTTTTATCTGATATAATATGCGTGTGATCGGTCCTCACAGCCGGTCAGCTGTTTTGCTTATATATCCTCTGAAATAAGGTCAGAAAGTCTCTACCGGATAACCGTAAATCATCCGACTATAAGAAAAACGCATATAAACCGCAACGGCATGTACGTTCGCGCCGCATTTTTGCGGGTAAGTGTTTTTTCTTGCGGATATTTCTCCCCGGCAGATCGGATATATGAGCGGCAGAGCCGCTCTTTTTTCGTTTTGCGGCATATTCTCTCCGGTTTCAATGCGCCGCGCGGCGCGTTGCAAATAAATCATTTAATTTATTTTTGGAGGAATCAACATGATTCGCAAGTCTTTATCGGTACTGCTCGCTCTCGTTATGCTTCTCTGTGCCGGCTCCGCTCTCGCGTCCTGCCAGGACAAAAACTCCGACTTCAAGGTCGGCTTCATCTTCCTGCATGATGAAAACTCCACCTACGACCTCAACTTCATCAATGCCGCCAACGAGACCTGTGAGGCTCTCGGCTTCAAAAAGACTCAGTTCATCTTCAAGACCAACATCCCCGAGGACCAGAAGTGCCTTGAAGCAGCCGTTGACCTTGTTGAGCAGGGCTGCTCGATCATCTTTGCCGACAGCTTCGGACATGAGGACTACATGATCGAAGCCGCCAAGAAATACCCGAACGTTCAGTTCTGCCATGCCACCGGTACCCGCGCACATACCGAAGGACTTGACAACTATCACAATGCATTTGCCTCCATTTACGAGGGTCGTTATCTCGCCGGCATCGCCGCAGGCATGAAACTCAACGAAATGATCAACGCCGGCAAGTTCACTGCCGAAGAAGCGAAGATCGGTTACGTCGGCGCTTTCACCTATGCCGAAGTTATGTCCGGATACACCTCCTTCTTCCTTGGCGCCCGCTCCGTTTGCCCCACCGCTACCATGGAAGTAACTTTCACCGGTTCCTGGTACAATGAGGCTGCCGAAAAGGAAGCAGCCAACAAGCTCATCTCCTCCGGCTGCAAGCTCATCAGCCAGCACGCCGACTCCATGGGTGCTCCTACCGCCTGCGAATCCGCCGGTGTTCCCAACGTTTCCTACAACGGCTCCACCGTTTCCGCCTGCCCCAACACTTTCATCGTTTCCTCCAGAATCAACTGGGCTCCCTACTTCCAGTACGCCATAAAGGCTGTTCTTGACAGCAAGAAGATCGACACCGACTGGACCGGCTCACTTTCCACCGAGTCCGTTCTCCTTACCGCTGTCAACGACAAGGCGGCCGCCGCCGG
>CATYWI010000193.1 GCA_958414155.1 uncultured Anaerotruncus sp.
GTGTATTCCGTCGGTTCGCCGTCGCGCCATTCCTCATGAAGATTATCATAACCGTATTTTATCGATTCGCGCAGCCACTTTTCGGCAAGTCCGAATATTATCTGCTTGCCGCGCCCGTTGCACATGGGTACAAACAGATTGACAAGCCCCAGCGTGGCAAGTCCGCCGAGAATATTTGATTTTTCCGTCAGAAGCACGCTCGCTCCGTGCCGTGCCGCGGACACGGCGGCTGCAACGCCCGCCACTCCGCCGCCGGTGATGATAACGTCGTGCGGTTTTTTTATCGGTATGTTTTTTGAAAATGTAAAAAGCTCCTCAGGCATAACTTCCTCCACGGTCCGGTGATATACATATGCGGTGGGCGGTCCGGAACGACACCGCCGCGCCCTCAGAATGATATTCGCTTTATCGATACGGCGCGCGCCGTGTCGTTGTCTATCTCAACGATTATCCCGGTCGCTGCTACCGCGCCCGTCGCCATTGTAAAGCGCTGTGGCATCTGCGTGACAAAGCGCCGGATTATGACCTCGGCATCCACTCCGAGAACACCGTCTGAAGGACCGGTCATACCGATGTCGGTCACATATGCGGTCCCGCCGGGAAGAATGCGCTCGTCGGCTGTGGCAACATGAGTGTGAGTTCCCCACACCGCCGCCGCTCTGCCGTCGAGATAATAGCCCATTGCGATCTTCTCCGAGGTCGCCTCGGCGTGAAAATCCAGCAATGCGACGTCATACCGTCCCGCCTCGCGTCCCAGAATGGCATCGACGGAGGAAAACGGCGAGGCGAGTGCCTCGTTCATCGACACGTTTCCCTGAAGATTCATACAAAGCACCCTGACGCCGCCCGCGCTGACGATAACGGAGCCGCAGCCCGGCGCCGACGGCGGGAAATTGTCAGGCCGCAGAAAGCGCGGCTCGTCCTCGTAAAGCCGGTAAACATCGCGCCTGCCAAAGGCGTGATTGCCGGTGGTTATGACATCGGCGCCCGCCTTGAAGAGCTGCGCAACGTCCGAGGCGGATATTCCGTGTATATCGGCGGAGTTCTCCCCGTTCACAACAGTGAGGTCCACCCCGTTTGCATCGGCTGTGCGGCGCAGATTTTTTTTGAGATATTCAACACCGGCGCTTCCGCAGACATCGCCGACAGCAAGAACACGTAACATACCGCATTTTTCCTTTCGTTTTATGCTTTATGCCGCGGTGCGCCGCAAAAGCGCGGCGGCAGGCTTGGCAAGCAGTAAAAATATCAGCGCGCCGACAACCGACTGTGCAAAATTGAACGGTACGGACGGCAATGCCGAAACAAGATCGTGATATACCACGGCGCTCTCATATGCCCAATAGCCGGCAACGTTTATTGCCGCCGCGCCGCCAAGCGCTGCAAAATTGCGGGCGCAGAAGACCTCTCCGCGGTGCGAAAACAAAAGCACCGCAAGAACGCGCACGCCTACCGTGGCAGGTATCCAAAGCGGATATGCGCTGATAAGATCGGAAAGTCCGGCTCCTATCGCCGCGGCTCCCATGGCATATGGCGCGGGCAGGAGCGCGGCGGCAAGGAAAACAAATCCGTCGCCGGCGTGGATATAGCCCTCCGAGAACGGCATGGGCAGCTTGATAAAATATGTTCCGCAGAAGATAAGCGCCGCAAAAAGCGCTCCGAACGCAAGTTTTTTGATATTTTGAAGATTCTTATCGTTTTTCATTTGATATCAGTGCTTTCAATTATGAATATTCCGCCCTTTTTCACCGAGATGAGCGCACAGTTTCCCTCGATCTCGTTGCTTACCGCATACTGGCGGCGGCGCTCCAGCGTTGCTCCGCTCAGCGGATAGCGACAGCCCTCAATGCTGACGCCGCGCACCTTTTCGTCGGCGGCGATCACGGAGATATATTTGTACCCGCTCCTGCCTATAAGCGCCGACCCCGAGCGCAAAAACCGCGCGCGGTTTTCGCCGTCGGTCATTACCGCGTAGATGCCCCGCAGGGTAAGATCCTCAAGTATATAAAGACTCGACAGCGTGTGGTCAAGCCTGCCGCTCATGCCGCCGATGATGACTATATCGTCGGCGCCGCGCTCCGCGGCTATCTCAACGGCGAGCTGTGTGTCTGTATCGTTCTTTTCGGCGGGAACGCGTATCATCTCCACACCCTCGGGCAATTCGTCCGCAGGCATGGAATCAAAATCTCCCACCGCGATATCCACGCGGTCGCCGAGCGCACGCGCGGTAAGATAGCCGGAATCGGCGGCGATGCGCAGATCGTCCGCCCGCGGATGCTCGGTCACACGGTCGGTGTGTACGACTCCGCCTGTATAAATAAACGCCTTCATTTTCCCTTTCCCCAGAACGGCTTTGCCTTGAGCGCCGCATACATTGAAAGATAGCTCTCGTGCCGCTCGCGGGCTATCGCTCCGTCCGCAACGGCGCCGAGGACCGCACAGCCCTCCTCCTTTGTGTGAGTACAGTCGGCATAACGGCAGCCGCCGTAATATGGACGGAACTCACGCATGGTGTCGGCAAGATCGTCAAGACCGAAAAAGTCAAAGTTCTCAAAGTCAAGCAGCGAAAAGCCGGGAGTATCGGCAATATATCCGCCGCCCGGAAGCGCAAAAAGCGAGCAACTGCGGGTGGTGTGCCTGCCCCTGCCGATCTTTTCGCTCACACCTCCTGTGCGCAGGGCAAGTTCCGGGAAAAGCGCGTTGAGCAGCGTAGATTTTCCCACGCCGGACGCCCCGGCAAATGCCGCGACGCATCCCGGCAGCTTTTCGCCGATAAATGCCGAAAATTCCGATATCCCCTCGCCGGTAGCGCAGGAAAGCGTAAAAACCGCGTACCCCGCGCGGCGATATATATAAGCCGAATGTGCGGCGGCGGCACGGTCAAGCTCACATTTGCCTATCACTATGACAGGCTCTATTTTGTTGTACTCGGCGATAGACAGCAGCTTGTCCACCGTCATAAGCACCGGAGCGGGCTTTGCGGCGGCAAATGCGGCAAAAATATAGTCGATATTTGCCAGCGGCGGACGGATGAGCGCATTGCGGCGCTCATGTATGGCGGTGATGACGCCGCCCGAGCCGTCGGCAGCGCCGGAACGCGCATCCGCGCCGCGCTCTGCAGTTACGATGTCTCCGCACAGCGGGCGGTCCAGCCGCGCCGCGGTATTGTACGCGCCAGCCGTCCGGCTGCCGCTGTCGGCTCCGGGAATACGTATTGCCCCGCGCACGCGGCAGCTGAGGCTTTCGCCCCCGTTGGTCACGACGGTATATATACCGCCGACGCCGTTCGTTATCCTGCCGCGCACCGTGTTTTTTTCAGTTTCGTTCACGTTCGGAATGTCCTTCAAATATTATCTCTCATTTACGCCGAGCCCGGCGGTGTAAATATACTCTGCGGTGAATTTCCCGGCTCCCGCCGTACCGCCGAGCGTTACGAGCAGTCCTCCGCGAAGGCTGTTGTTGTAGCTGAAGCTGCCACCGCGTCCCGGAGCCTCAAAACCGACCGAACCTGCCGCAGCGAATATCACTCCGTCATCAACGCTGACCCCGCTATCGCCCGAGTCGCCGCACGCGACCACACATTTGAGTCCTGCGGACACCATCTGCTCGAACGAGCTTTTGCCCGGGGTCATCGAGGCTATAATGTTGCCGAAATTGTGCTCCGGCGGGCTCTCGGACTTGCTCTTTTCTATTTCATCACTGACAATGAGCGCGCACGGAACGCCGTCCGACGAATATTTTGCCATTTTCTCGGCGATGACGTAGCTGTTTTTGGCGGTACCGTCGCCGACTATGCAAAGTCTGCCGATCG
>CATYWI010000194.1 GCA_958414155.1 uncultured Anaerotruncus sp.
GCGCGTGTTGTTAATAAATTATACAACACATCTGCATTTTTGTCAATGTGCGTAGCATCAATTGCCGGAATATCTGTAAAGCATGCTCGGTCTGCCGCCGGTCTCGTAGTTCATTCTGCCGGATATCTGCCCGCGCTCGATAAGATATCCCATATACCGTTTTACGGTGACGCGGGAAAGCCCCACGCGGTCGGCTATCTCCTCGCCTGTCATTTCCGCGCCGCCACAGCCGCGCAGAAAGTCGCATATCGTTGAAAGCGTCTGATCCTGAATGCCCTTCGGCAGTTCGTTCCCCACCGCGGTGGGCGCATGCCTGCCGCCGCCCAGCATGAGGTCGATATGCTCCTGACTCAGCTCCGGCATATCGTGAAGCACCGCGCGGCGGCTGTGGAAATTATCGAGCGCCTCGCTGAAACGCTCGGCGGCAAAGGGCTTTATGAGATAATCCACCACGCCAAGCTCAAGCATCTTTTCTATCGTTTCGCCGTCGTTGGCGGCGGTCACTGCGATCACGGATACGTGCACGTTTTGCTCGCGCAGGCGGCGCAGAAGCTCCATACCGCCTATTTTCGGCATATAAAGATCAAGAATCACAAGGTCGATCCTGTGCGTGCCCGACGTGAGATATTCAAGCGCCGCCGCACCATCACGGCAGACGGCAGCCACATGAAAGCGTCGGTCAGCCGACACATACTGCCGATTTATCATCGCGACCATAGGATCGTCCTCTACTATCAGCACATCGTACATCAGACGCCCCTCCCGTCGTCGGTCACAGTCACGGTAAATGATGTCCCCACCCCCGGCTCGGATTCCACCGTCACACTGCCGCCGTGCTTTTCGACCGTTTCTTTTACAATATAAAGTCCCTTTCCTCTGCCCTCTCCCTTGGTGGAGAAGCCGTCGCCGAATATCGCGTCGAGCTTATCCGGCTCTATACCGCCGCCCGTGTCGTCCACGTTCAGCAGCAGCGCATGAGGCTGAGTGAATATCCCCACTGTCAGCTCGCGCGGCGTACCGTCGGGAGCCGCATTCATTGCCTCCATGGCGTTGTCGGTCAGGTTGCCGATCACCGTAACAAGCTCTCCGGACGGAAGATAGATATCGGAACGCGAAAGATGACTGCCCGCCGCAAGCGAAAAACGTATGTTAAGCTCGGCGGCGCGCGCGTATTTGCCTATGAGCAGCGCCGCGACCGACGGATCCTCGATATTTTTTACGATATTGTTTACCACCGTCTGCTGGATCGACGTAACGCCCATGATATATTCGCACGCACGGTCGGTCTCACCCATGCGGACCAGCCCGAGGATGACGTGCAGTTTGTTCACAAAATCGTGATTGTTTGCCCGCATGCTTTCGACCATGTACTTTACGCCCGAAAGATCCTCCATCAGCTTGGTGAATTCGGTGCGGTCGCGCAGGATCGCAACAGCGCCCTCGGCTCCCTTCTCGCCGTCCACCGGGAGAATGTCCGCCATCACCTCGGCGCCGCATGAGGTTCTGACCGTAACGCCGGTGATACGGCGCGAGGTGGACACGACCTCGCTTACAGGGATGAAATCAGCCTGGCCCTCGCCGATGATATGCCGCGCCGCGGAGTTGAGATAGACCGCCTTACCGTTTTTGTCAAACGCCGCAATGCCTTCCTCAAGCGATTCGAGTATATTGTCACGCACGTTGAACATGGCGCTGAAAACATCCGGCTCGTATCCGTGCAGGCGGCGCTTTATGCGGTTTGAAAGCTGGACCGAAAGCGCCAGTGCGAGCGCAATAACGAGCGCTGCGGCGCCGATATGCACCGCGACGGTGGTGATGATTATCCTGTTTATATTCTGACGCAGCATTACCGCCAGAACAAAGCCGGAGTAGCTGCCGTCGGCAGCGTAGATCGCGGCATATGCGCGGCGCTGTGATCCGGAGGGACCGACGTCGCTTGTAACGAGCAGCTTGCCTGCCGAAAAATCCGGCACGCTGCCGCCGTAGACGGTGCCGATAAGCGAATGCGCGGTATGATACCGTCGCACGCCGTCGGGTCCCACGACCGAGATGACATCTATGTTGGAAAGCGCACTGCCGAGAGAATCAAGATACGGCGTTATCATGGCGTCGTCCGCCACCGCCTGCGAGCGCGCTACCGCCTCGGCTATGTTCTGCAGGTTCTGATCGAGCCGCCGCTCCTCGGAGCGGATGCTTACAAATATGCTTATCGCCGCTATCGTTACCGTCATTGCCGATGCCAGCACCAAGAGCGTTCCGAATATCTCGCGCCCGATACTGCGCGGCGCGCGCTGCTTTTTATCCTTCGAGTTTATGGTCATTTTCTCACCCCGTTTTTCTTCCTATTATAATGATACCATATTTGAAGCGTTTTGAAAATACCCAAAGGCGAAAAAGCACCGCTTTTGTAAGTAAAAAAAGTGAACGCGGGGCTTTTCCTGTTCAATAATTTCAAATGGATTGCCTTTTTTCCGCATCGGGTGTAGAATATGCGCGTAAGAAAAAGCAATCCCAAGGAGCAATAAAAATCATGGACACATTCGTAAGCATTATGGAAACAATGATGGTCGTATGCTTTGGCATTTCGTGGCCGCTCAACATCGTAAAGGCATGGAAGTCACGCACCGCCAAGGGCACGAGCCTTCTCTTCTATTCATTTATATGGATCGGCTACATCTTCTCGCTGGCAGGCAAGTACGCTCTTATCATATCGGCGGCGCCTCAGCCCTGGTATGTCACCGTCAAGTGGTACGTAATGTTCTTCTACGTTGTCAATATCATAATGGTCACCACCGGTATCGCGATTTATTTCCGTAACCGTGCGCTTGACCGCCGCGCGGGCAAGGTCAATGAGGATGTGCCCGCAACCTCTTCCGCAAGCAAAAGATCCGCCGCCAAAACCGCGGCTTGAAGCAAATAAAAAACGAAAGGATGCATTGTCATGATGAACAACACCGATCTTTACCGCAGAGAACTGAAGGAATACCGCGCCCTTAACAATGTTGCGGAGGGCAGAGGTGTGGTGCTTTTCGGCTCCACATTTGCAAAGGAAATGCCCATTTGCGAGCTTAAGCAGGCGTTCGGCATTGACCGTAACATCTACAACCGCAGCTTTTACGACCTCTCGGTCTTTGATGCCGCCGCTGTCGCCGATGAGTGCGTTCTTCCGCTTGAGCCATCCAAGGTGCTCGTAAATCTCGGCGAGACCGACCTCGTGCGCGGTCTGCACAGCATTACCGAGATAACCGATGCCTGCGAAGCGCTTGTAAAAAAGCTGCGCTCGACGCTCCGCTGCGAGGTCGTGGTCGTTTCCGTTTGCGGCAGTGACGATGTACGCCCCGCCGAGCTGAACCGCCGCCTTGAGGCTATGGCAAAGAAGTGCGGCTGTGCATACGCCGACATCGCTTCCGCCGCTGCAGCCGAGGAGCCGGAGCTTGATGCTTTTGCCGGTCTGCGTTGCTTTATGCTCGACCGCATAGGCTTCTGCGATGCCATCCGCGCCGGCATCTGAGCCTTGATGTTTTAATACTGACTGCGGAGCTGCTGCGCACCGGCGCGGCGGCTCCGCTTTTTTTGCGCGACCGGTACTGACGCCGGAGGCGCAGTGCGTGCCATTTTTTGAAGACAATTTTTGTCCCCAAAAAGCCCACTTTTGTCTTGAAATTCAGCATAAATTGTCTTATAATGTACTTGTGATATTCAGGGGGAGAAGCTAAACTTCCGCCTACATTTGTCGAAAGGAATACTGACATGTCTCTTACAGATCAAAAAATCAACGGTAAAAAA
>CATYWI010000195.1 GCA_958414155.1 uncultured Anaerotruncus sp.
CGGTCATAGCTCTTGCCACCTCGCCGGTACATTACGATAAAATGACCGGCAACATCCGCGAGGTGCGCAGCCGTGGCGGATATGTGATACTTGTCTGCGCTCCCGATTTTCCGTCTCCCGGCGAATACGCCGACGACGTTATCATCCTCCCTGCCGCCGATCCTCTGTTTGCATCGCTCGGATGCGTTGTATTCTCTCAGCTGCTCGCCTACGAAACTGCGCTCATACGTGGCTGCGACGTTGATCATCCGCGCAATCTCGCCAAATCGGTCACGGTGGAATAATCTTTCGCTGTAAGAACAGATCATATGCCCACGGAAAAGTATTCTTTATGGGGCTTTAAAAGCATTGGCTTTTTAACTGCCCCATAATTTAATTTTATGGTCATTTATCATCACTTGACAAAAAGAACGTCATATGATAATATATAAATTATTAGATATAGCTAACCGCGCGAGGTTGGCTTTACCGAGCTTTCCGTCCGAGAGACGGAGGTTTTCCGGAGGCTGAATGAAGATATTCTTGAAAAAAACAACGTGCGCGTTTCTCGCCGCGCTATTGCTCGCCGTTCCCGCACTGCTCGGCGGCTGCGGGCTTTTTTCGGACGGCAACGTCTATGCCCGCGTCAAGGAGGGACTGATTTCCGCAGACGGCTTTATTTACGATCTTTTTGAGAACGGGGATGCCGAGATAGTCGGAATAAACCGCAACGATATTTTCCCCGACACCTCGTCGGACGGGAACAGCACCACCGAATGCCACTTTGTGATACCGGACACAGTTGATTCGCACCCGGTGACCTCGATAGGCTCGGATGCCTTCCGTGGCAACACGGCGCTGATGTACCTCACGCTCGGTGACAACGTAAGGGAAATAAAGCGCAGCGCCTTTGAGGAATGCGAAGCTCTCATATGCGTGGACGGCGGCAAAAAGCTTGCCCGCATAGAGGACTCCGCCTTCTCGTACTGCGTATCGCTTTGCCGCTTTGCGGACATGCCGGCGCTCAAGACCGTTGAAGCCGCCGCGTTCTTCGGATGTACCGCCCTGCCCTCGTTGCCGTCGATGCCGGCGCTCGAATCGCTCGGCACACAGGCGTTTTTCGGATGCTCCCTCATCACCTCGGCGCATCTGGCGGACAGTTGCCGCTCGATAGGAAAATCGGTATTCGCCGAATGCACCTCTCTCACCGAGGCTTTCCTCGGCGGAGTTGCCGAGATCCCCGACAATGCCTTTTCGGGATGTACATCGCTTGTGAATGTCACGTTCGGCAAAAAGACCGCTGTGATAGGTGCCTCGGCGTTCCGCGGTTGCACGCGTCTTGCCTCTCCCGCGATCCCCGAAAGCGTGAACACCATAGGTTGCCGCGCCTTTGAGGGTACCGCCTGGCTTACCGAAAGCCGTGATGAATTCATCATTGCCGGTAACGGCGTGCTCGTGCGCTATAACGGCGCCGATGCCAACGTGGAGATACCGCGAGGCGTAAAGGTGATATCGGATGCGTTCAGCGGCAATACGTCGGTGAGAAGCGTCACCGTGAGCGGCAAGGTCAAAATCATAGACGAATATGCGTTTTCCGGATGTACCGCGCTCGGACGCGTTACTATTACCTCCGGAGTGAGCACTATCCGTGAGGGCGCATTTGCGGGCTGCACGGCGCTCTCCGTCATATATCTTCCCGGCTCGGTCAAGGAGATCGGAAAGAACGCCTTCTCCGGCTGCCGCAATCTTACGTCGGTCAACTTTGCCGGCTCGGCAGGAAAATGGAACAAGATAGCATTTGCGGAAGGCAACGGCGCGCTGTCGGGCGTCGTATGCGGCTCAAAACCGCAATGAGCGCGAAAGGAGCGGATAAAAAATGCGTAAAACAACAGCGCTGATACTTGCTGTCATAATGCTTGCCCTGCCGCTTTGCGCGTGCGGCAAGAAAGCCCCGGCTACGCCCGTCACGCGAGAGCTTGACGAAAGCGAGACATTCCACTTCGGCAATTATACATACATGAAATACCGCGACGGAGGCGTCTGCATAACCGGCTATGACGGCGATGCGCCGACGCTCGTGCTTCCCTCGGTGATCGACGGCGCGGACGTTATCGGTATAGGCGCCGGAGCATTTTCCGAAAAGCAGACGCTCACGGAGATCACACTCCCCGCCGCGCTTGAGACAATAGACGATTATGCCTTTATCAATTCCCTCTCGCTTTCAAAAATAAGCATCGGGAGCAAGGTATGGTCGATAGGCACATCGGTATTTGTCGGAACGCCCTGGCTTGATGCCCAGACGGATGAATTCGTTGTCGTAGGCGACGGCGTGCTCCTGAAATATCAGGGCAGCGGCGGCGCGGTCACGGTCCCCGACGGAATACGCCACACGGCGGACGCATTCGTTATGAATGCAGATATAGTTTCGGTCAGCCTGCCCGACTCGCTTATGACGATAGGCACGAGCGCCTTTTCCTTCTGCGAGGAACTGCGCCTTGTAAAATTCGGCGGCGGCCTTATCTCAATAGGCAACGGAGCGTTTGACGGCTGTGAAAAGCTGACCGCGCTCAGCCTTCCCGCAAGCCTTGCCCCGATAGGCAGCTACGCCTTCCGCGATTGCTTCTATATCTCGGATATCGACTTCGGGATGTCGCTCGTGAGCATCGGCGAGTATGCATTTTCGGGAGACCTCAGAATAAAATCCATAACTCTTCCGGCGACAGTAAAAAATATTGACCCGCATGCCTTCCGTGACTGCTACTCGCTCTCGCTCGTTTTCTACCGCGGGACCGCAGAGCAGTTTGATGCTATTGAATGCGCCTCAAGCAACTATCTTATGACGGAAGCCGAACGATACTTCAACTATACCGGAGGCGGAAATGCGTCATAAAAAAAGTATTTTCGCCGCTATCGCGGCATTTGCGGCGCTCACCGCATCGGCTGTACTGCTTGCGGTGATATATGCCCGTAACAAATATCTACCCTATCTGCTCACAGCCCTGCAACTCGTGCTCCCGGCTGCGACAGGGGCAATACTGATGATATTCGGCAGAGATATACCGCTGCGCGAGCACATGGATGCACCGTACCCGGACAACTGCCGTCGTATACAACGTGCGATCCTTCGGGTCGGGCGTGCGCTCTGCCGCTTCTGCAGAGGTGCGGCGCGCATATTCAACCGGATGCGCACTCCCGCGGCGGCTCTGCTCATAATACTTTCGGCAGGACTTACGATAGCGGCTTTTGCGGTATTCCGTACCAGAATGACGTCTGTATACAGCCTTGACTATCTCCCGCCCGTTCTGCTTGCCGTGCTGTTTGTGATCTATATTGCGGTGGAAAAATGGTGCGCCCACGTAACGCCGGACGATAACGAAGACGCATACTCCTCCGCGGTGCTCGGGAATCTGCGCACGGCGCTCGTGACAGGACGTATATCACTTGCGCTCTGCGCCGTGGCAAGTACTCTGAAGCTGCTCGGGATTTACGACCTTCAGAAAGCGCTCACGATAGTGCTCACCGTGATATTCGGGTACGAGGCTCTGTTCATCCTGCTGTCGCTCACGGTAGCACTGATACGCCGTGAATTCGCATCGGCTCCCAATCTGTCCGTTCCCCTGCCCTTTACCGGCGGCGGCTCGCGCGATATGAGTCTGCTCGGATATCTTGAAAAAAACACCGGCATTACGATGCGCTCGCTGTGGAGTCTGAAGCTTGTAAAAAAGCTCGTCCCGTACACCGTCCTGCTTGCGGCAATGATATTCTGGGCATGC
>CATYWI010000196.1 GCA_958414155.1 uncultured Anaerotruncus sp.
AGAGAATCGTAGGTGTACCGGCAAACGACTGTACTTACTCCACGACGTATGTATGTGATATTTCCACGCTCATCGTAGGTATAATACAGAGTCTCGCTGCCGTCGGGCTTTGACGTTGTTACCGAGTGGATGAGCGGAGTATCGCATATCTCGTTCCCTTCCCCCTCATACTCATAGTTTGAGTAGGTATAGCTTTGCGTGATAGTTGTGGGCGAGTCGGTATCTCTGTCGCCTACCTTCCACGCAGTTGCGAATATACGCAAAAGATCATCGTATGAATATTCAGCCGAAACGAGCATACCCTGCACTTCAGTGCCTATACTCGCGACCGAGCCATCATCATTATATACGATATCGGTTTCCGCTATCGCATTAACAATTCCGGATGCATTGTAATCCCTATAATACTCACGTTTTTGGAGCCTGCCCTCGTTGTCATAGTCAAAATACAGCGCGGACTGGTTATCCTCATCGTCAAGGTTGTTGACGTAGTAATTACAGAGCTTTCCCTTACTATCGTACCGGAAAACAGTTACCTGGCGACTCAGCAGATCGATTGTTTTGCTTACATTCCCATTCGCATCATATTCATATGTATATGCAGTTGTAAATGTGGTCGAAGTGCTACTTGCATTATACTGTATTTCTTTTATTCTGTCAAGTTCATCATAAATGTATTTACATTTGTGACCGTTTCCGTACGTCAGTATGTCAAGTTTTCCGTTGTTTGTGTTATACACATATGATGCAAGAGTGCTACCACCCGCTTCTATCTTCGAGTTGTTGCCAAACACATCGTATTCGAATGTGTATACGGTCGAATTTGTTGAAACACTTTCAAGCCTTGAGAGTTGGTCATAAACATAAGACACATTTGCGGATGTCTGATCGGTAGAATACGAGCTTCCCGAAGCGTGTGCGGGATAAGCGTTCGTCATACGTCCCAGAGCATCGTAGGAGTACGTCATGCCGTTGCCATCCTCTCCTATCGAGGCATTAAGGCGACCGTAGCTCTCATCATAGAAGAATCTGTTGGTACCTCCCTGCGAATCGGTAGATGCCTTCAGCGCTCCGAAAATGTGCGAGCCTGCAGTTGTGACGTAATCATTGATTTGCAGCACACACTTTCCGTCCGCTGTGGTGGTACGTGTTTCTGTAACTTTTCCGTAGGAATTATAAGTATACGATGTGGTGGATACCAGCGCTTTGGATGCCCCCGAGAGATAATATCCTCCATACGGCTTGGATATGTCAGCAATATAGTTATAGGTCGTTTTTCCCGTAAGTATATTACCGGTGTAGCTGTATTCGGTCGCGCCACGGCGCGTAATAACTGCAATAACCTTATTGCCGGAATCGTATTTGTACCACGTGTACGAAGAATATCCGTAACGGACATATTCCGGCATACCGTAAGAATTATATTTATACTCGGTTATCTTTTGATCTGTGCCGACATAACAGAATGAAATATCGTCAAAGTACGCGCTGCCGACCTGATTGTCGTATTCGCACCGTATCTTTATACTTTCAACGAATTTACCAGCCTCGGTCGATATAACATTCCCCGCAAACTGCCATGACGATGTGTACTTATTGAACTCTACTGTTTCCGTCTGAGGGGTATTTTCGCCTGCATATTTTACCAACACCTTGATGCAGAATGTACTTTCCTCATTGGCAAAAACGGAATCAGACTTTGCCCGTCCGCTTATACGGTAATACTTAGGAAGTATACTATGCTGTGAGCTGAGATAATCATTGATATCAGCCTGCGATGCCGAGTAAAGTGTTTGCTCGACATATGCGGTATTGCCTATCCCGCTACCATTGATCATAAGCGTACGTCCCGTCAGGTCGGAACTTTCAACGGTCGAAACGGCGGAATACGGTGAACAAGTCCAGTATTCGGGCTTAGACGCCGAATCATAAAGTTCAAACGCGCCATTCTGTACCCGGCTGAAAATGCTCATTCCGACAGTTTTGGAAAGGGTCATGTGTCCGACCGAAATGGAAGAGTTGCCTACGGCGGTAAGGTATACCGTGTATGTTCCCGCTGTCGTTATTTCAAAAGTCAGGCTTGCCTCGGCACTCTCATCGGGAGAATATTCCTTTCGGAAGTGGATCCTTTCGGCGTTCGTCTGCGATGCGGGAAGTGTAAGCACATACAGAAACGCCTGAATATCAGACTTACCTATACGCATGACATCTGCCGACAGCGTGTACTTTCCGGGGAGCAGATACACCGATTGTGAAATAGATGCCGCGGTACCGGAAGTTGCTGTAAGCGTCACCGGGTAATTAACGTCAAATTCGTTTTCGTTAAATGGTGTGACAGTCTCCATAGTAACATTACCGGATTTTGACCAACCGGTCGGCGTTCCGGAAGTCACACTCTCAAAATTACCGTTTTTAAGATAATTTACTGCCACATCCGATATGACCGATGACTGCTTTATGCTGTTTTTGGCTCTGGTGTTATCATCCTCATACTGTCCGCTCTTGGCTCCGTAGATGTTTTTCCCGCTTTTGTCCGTTGAATAGCAGGTAACGCATCTGCCCTCTTTATCAAAAACGTAGCGGGTGATGATATTATCCGCCGTAGTGGTTATATCATCATCTTTACCGGAGGTCTCCACATCGGTATAGCCGGTACCGTAGGCGATCTTCACGGTCTGACCTGCGTTTCCCTGACCGTATTCGGTGGCGGAAATGACTCTGCCTGCCGAGTCGTAGGTATAGCTGATCTTGACCTTATGCGTACGATCCTCGGCGGAAAGAAGATGACCGGTCGAATCGTATTCGTAATAGTAATCTGCATCGATGTCTATATGCGGGTCGCTGTCGTTGTTGCGGAAATTCGTCCAGTTGGATGCCGCGGTATAACCATCCTTCTGATGCGCAACGACTATCTTGCGCAAATAGCGCGTTGCAACGCCGATCTCGGTGTTATAATCGGAAGAATAGAACAGATGCACCGCCTGCTGCGTCGTCGGGTTAAGGATATAGCTTATGACTCCGCCGGTGGTATAGTTGATCTCAAGCTGAGTTATATAGGACGACGCGCCGTTAGGCTTGAGCTTTACCGTCGTGGGGCGTCCGTAACTGTTGCAGTCGAACGCGACCGTATTGCCGTTTACATCGGTTATCTGAGTGAGATATCCTCCGGCGTAGGTGTAGGAATCGTTTGCATCCTTTTTGGTGAACGTATAAACAGTGAAATCTGTATCCGTTATTGTAAAATCGGAGGAATTCACCGTGAGCTTGAGCTTCAGTCCGTCCTCATCGTAATAAATGTTGCTCTCGCCGGACTTCGTACTGCGGAAAAATGCGTGTTCTGTGCCATCGGCATCGGTGTACACGTAGAAGGTCTCCGATGCTCCGCTTTCATTTATATACGTGCGCGGGACAATGCACTGAGATATGTTGGTCTTGAAGCCTCCCGCGACCGACGCAAAGCTGTACGGCACCTCGCGGCTGTAACGGGTGTAGTACCATTTGGTCAGCATAGAGTTATATATGAGGGTCGGAGTGAACGGCATGAGACTGTCGGTGCTCGTGAGCGTTCCTATGCTGAACACAAGATTGCCGTTTGCAAGGTTCAGGCTACCGATCCCCGCGCCGCCCGCGCTTTGCGAAATAAAGGACCAGTAGTTCTCAACGCCGAGCTGATCGCGATATGTTACGATGAGTTTGGGGCGTTCGTATGCGACAGTGCTCTCCGAAGAGCCGAAGGTGAATT
>CATYWI010000197.1 GCA_958414155.1 uncultured Anaerotruncus sp.
GCCGGCATCTCTTCTCACGCAAAAAAGAAGAAAAAAGCTCCCCGGAGGACGACTACGCGCCGCAGTTCGCCTCTGCGGAGAACGAAAGTGAGGATGACGACAAATGAGCGCAATATTCAGACGCGAGTTCAGATCTTACTTCAACAACATGACGGGATATATTTTTCTCGCCGTGATATTTGCCTTTACGGGAATATTCACCACCGCCATAAACCTGCGTTCGCAGTCGGCGAGCTTTGAATACGTCCTCGGCAATATAACGATAATATTCATGCTCATCGTCCCGGTGCTTGCAATGCGTTCGATAGCGGAGGAAAAACGCTCACGTACCGATCAGCTGCTTTATTCGCTTCCCCTGCGCATGGTCGATGTTGTACTCGGCAAGTATTTTTCAATGCTCTTCGTGCTTCTCATCGCCTGCGTTGGCATGGGCTTCGTACCCGTGATACTCAGCCTGTTCGGCATCGTCCGCTACGGGACATGCTATGCGGCGCTTCTCGGCTTCTTCCTGCTCGGCGCAGCGCTGATTGCAATATGCATGTTCATGTCGTCGCTGACAGAAAGTCAGATAATCGCCGCCGTCACGAGTTTCGGCGTCGTGCTTGCACTCTATCTCATGAACGGACTTTCCTCCCTTATCCCCTCCTCCGCCATCGGCTCGCTTATCGCCTTTATACTTGTCGGCGTGGTGTTGGGACTCGTCCTGCGCGCACTCACGCGCGACTCGCTCACCGGAGTTATCGGCGCATGTGTCGTGATAGTTCCGACATGCATAGTATACCTCGTAAAGAGCGATCTGTTTGCGGGACTTTTCCCCAAGATCATCTCATATCTTGCGGTATTCGACCGTTTTGACAGCTTTGTTACCGGCATCTTTGACCTCACAGCCGTGGTATATTATCTTTCAATTATTGTTTTCTTTGTATTTCTGACCGTCCAGTCGCTTGAAAAGCGCCGCTGGAGCTGAGGAGGTGCCGAAAAATGAACGAACAGAAAAACACTCAGAAAAGCGCACGCTTCAAAAACATAAAAGCGGGCGGATACACCGTTGTGATGTCGGTCCTGCTGCTTGCCGCGCTTATTGTCGTTAACCTTATCTTAAACGCCCTTCCCTCCGGGATCACCAAGCTCGATTCCAGCACATCCAAAATGTATACCCTTTCAGAGACCACCGAAAAGTATATCTCGGAGCTTTCCGAGGATATAACACTCTGGTTCATCTGCCCCGGCGGTCAGGAGGACACGCAGCTTGCCGCTTTCCTGAACCGCTATGCCGAGCTGTCGCCGCGGCTCACGCTCCGCGTTGCCGACCCGATAGCCGACCCCGATTTTATCTCCAAATACACAGAATCACAGCCCTCCGAGTACAGCGTTATAATCGAAAGCGCACGCCGCTCCAAGGTAGTCGATTACAATGATATGTACTATTATTACAACAGCCAGTACGGTAAGCTCTCGGCATCCGAGTATAAGATGTACACACAGTACGGACTGAGCGCAGACCCGTACTTTGACGGCGACAATCAGCTCACATCGGCAGTCGAATACGTCACCGCGGAAACGCTGCCGACCCTTTACACGCTTACCGGTCACGGCGAAGCGGAGCTTTCCGATACGCTTTCCTACTACTTTGGTCTTTCCGGCTTTGAGTCAAAGACGCTGAATATCGCGCTTGATAGCGATAACATTCCCTCGGACTGCTCATGCATTCTTATCTATGCCCCCAGCCTCGATCTGACCGACGCCGAGCTTGCCAAGCTGACGGCATATGTTGCCGGAGGCGGACACATCTTCTATATCAGCGCCTCAACCTCCGCCGCGCCCGATAACTTTGCCGCGCTTGCCGCTCAGTACGGACTGCAGGGACTGTACGGAACCGTCAACGAAGGCAGTTCCGGATCCTATTACCCCGGGACCTCGTACTATATTTATCCCACGGTTTCCGCCACGCACTCCTCGGTATCGATGATCTCCGGGGGCTCCTATCGCCTGCTCAGCGGTCAGTCGCATGCGATAACCGCAACCGGGACACTGCCCGATGGTTATACCGTGACGGAACTGCTCACCACAAGCTCCAAGGGCTACCTCAAGACAGCCGACGGGACGCAAACGGATCCCGCCGCGCTCAGCATCGCCTCGGCATCCGAGAGCGAAACCACCGGAGCGCGCATGGTATGGCTCGCGTCGCCGCAGATGGCAAGCGATACATTCATCAACGCTACCAACGGCGCTAACCTCTATTGCGTCATAAACATGCTCACATGGCTCTGCGACAGCTTCCGCTCCTCCCTGCCGGAGATATCTGCGGTCGATATTTCCTCGCCCGCGCTCACGGTCTCCGAGTCGTCCGCAGGCATATGGGGATTCATCTTCATCTTCCTTATCCCGATAGCCGTAGTCGCAGCCGGTCTTATCCGCTGGACGCAGAGACGCAAAAAATAATGATCTTAAAATCCCGAGATGAAAAAGAAAAGCAGAAATCTTATAATAATGGCACTGGCTCTCGCCATACTTGCGGGCGCTTACTTCACATGGCGCGCCGTCGGCGGCAGCGGTGAAGGAACGGACACCTCCGGCGGTGACACGTCATACAGTGTCGGCGCCGTCGATTACAAAACGCTCTCGTTTGTGAGCGTGAGCCGCCGCACCGAGCCGGGCAGGCTCGAATGCGAATTCCGTCTCAATGAAGGCGGCTCGGCGTGGCTCTGGTCCGAGGATGAAAACGTCCCGCTCGACAATGAGCAGTTTGCGGACATGGCAACTGCCGTCAGCTCGCTCACTTCCCCGTACCGGCTTGAAGGCATCAGCGCCTCCGAGCTTTCAAAGTACGGTCTTGACGACCCCGAAATAACGCTCACCTTCACCGACGCAAACGGAACGCACCGCTTTTACATCGGCGCAAAAAACAGCTTCAACGGCGCGAATTACTTCTGCAACGATGACAAAACCACCGTGTATACGGTATCATCGTCTGTCGCCGAGACATTCCGCTTCGGTATTTTCGACCTGATAAAGGCGGATGAAGCGCCGACGATGAACGCCTCCGCGCTCACCTCTCTCGAATATACTGCGGGGGACCGCAAGCTGTTGTTCACCTACTATGCCGACGGCAAAGCAAGCGACTATACCGGAAAATACAACTGGTACGTAAGCGAAAACGGCAGCAGTGAAACGCCCGTTGCCTCCGACATCGGCAAAGCGCTCACATCGGCGCTCACCGCCATCGACCTTGACAATGTTGTCTCCTATAACAACGCGCGCGACAGCGAGTACGGACTCGACTCCGGAGCGCGGCTCGTGCTGAAGTATATAAAGACCACCAAGGTCACCGATTCCACCACCAATATCGAAAAGGAAGTAAAAACCCCGGCTGAATATGTCATATGCATCGGTAAAAGTGAGGACGGAACGGTCTACGCGCGGCCGGAAGGCTCGGCGCTCACGGTAAAGCTCTCCGCACAGGAGACATTCCGCAATGTGACCGCCGACAACACCCGCGTGCTGCGCGCCAATGAGCTTGTGCTTCCCGATTATTCGCGTATCGACAGCATGACCTTTACCTGCGGCGGCAAGACGCTTACGGTCAAGGTAACCCATGGAGAGGACGGCAGCGTGTCGTACAGCGCCTCCGGAGACGGAAACCCTGACAGCGAAACGCTCGATGCACTGCTCGGCGCACTTGCCGATGCACGCACGACC
>CATYWI010000198.1 GCA_958414155.1 uncultured Anaerotruncus sp.
AGTCATTATTGTCTTTGGTCAAGGCGCGTAAAATTCTACAACAGAACTTTGACCAGGACGCCGCAGGCGGCTTGGTGAGGCGGGGCAACCGAACCTCGAAATTTTCTCAAACTAAATTCCCCGCCGGAGATCACATCGCTGCCTCTCGCGCGCGATAAACCGAAATACCTGAATAACCTAATAACCAGTAGTAATAGCCGTAGTGCCTGTGGAAACTGTGGAAAACTCTGTTGATTATCCGTGTACGCGCTGTCGGAAAATGCCGTTTTGGGTATTTTCCCCTCTGTACTGCGGTTTTCACGCGAGACTGCGTGAGACTCGCACACGTCCGCGGCGCGAAAAGATAGGGAAAAACCTGTTGATACAGTGTGGAAAAACGAAAAACTTTTCCACAGGGTATATCGCCGATCAAAATGGATTATCCGCTCAGCCGCCGAGTTTTGATGTGTCGCCCGAGACCTCTTTTATCATTGCATTGATGTTCATCACAAGCTCCGCATCGGTGCGCAGCCGCTTTTCGACCGCCTCGCACGACGACATTACGGTAGTATGGTCGCGTCCGAATATCTTGCCGATGTTCGGCAACGACATTTCGGTGACCTTTCGGATAAGATATATCGAAATGTGCCGCGCCTGGGCTATCTCGCGTGTGCGGCGCGTGCCGAGAAGATCCTCCTTCGATATGCCGTACCTGCGGTAAACGGCGGCGAATATCTTATCCACCGTTACGCTTACCGGCTCCTCGCCGCCGAGCAGCTCGGAAATGCACCCGCGCGCCAGCTCCATAGATATCTCGCGTCCCGAAATGAACGCAAGCGCGCCGAGTTTTTTTATCGCTCCCTCTATCTGACGGATGTTCGAACGCAGATTTTCGGCAAGAAAGCCCAGCACCTCGTCCGGTATCACGACATTCACCTGCTCCGCCTTCTTTTTGATGATGGCGATGCGCAATTCAAGGTCCGGCGGCTGTATATCCGCCAGAAGTCCCCACTCAAAGCGGGTCTTTAGCCGGTCCTCAAGCGTTTTTATCTCGCGCGGAGGGCGGTCGGAGGTCAGAATTATCTGCTTATGCTCCTCATAGAGCGCGTTGAATGTGTGGAAAAATTCTTCCTGCGTCGATACCTTGCCGGCGATGAACTGGATATCGTCTATCAGCAGCATATCGCATGAGCGGTATTTGTTGCGGAATTCGGCGGTTTTTTGCCGCGCGAGCGCCTCGATGAGCTGATTTGTGAAATCCTCGCCCTTTATGTATATGATTTCGGCATCCCGTTTTTTCTTTTTCACTTCGTTCGTGATGGCGTAAAGCAGGTGGGTTTTGCCGAGTCCGGACGGACCGTAAATGAAAAGGGGATTGTAGTTCATTGCGGGCGCCGCCGCGACCGCTGTTGCCGCCGCGTGGGCGAATTTATTTGAATTTCCGACTATGAAATTGTCGAAGGTGTATTCGAAATTGTACGGCGGCATCGTTGAACCGAGCGTGCCTACGGTCTTTTCCTCGTCGGGCTTTTCGCTTTGCGCTATCAGCTCGTCGTCGCGATCTTCAAGAAGAAGAACGATATCGATATCAAAGCCGAGCATTTTTGAAAAGCGCGCTTTGATCTCGCCGAGATATTTTTCTTTGATTATATCATATTTGAATGGTGATTTTATAGACATGGTAAGCTCGCGTCCCTTGAAGGAGACTATGTGCAGCGTACCGAACCACAGATTTATAGTTTCGCTTGACAGCTTGTCGTGAAATGACTCGCGGACCAGCTCCCAAACCTCGCACATATCGTCGTAATATGCCATCGGTGACCTCTGAATTCTCTTATTTATATTATTATATCATATAAATAAGAAATATGCAAGAAAAATCGCCGATTTTCTTTGACATTACGGAAAAAATATGATATAATATAATATAAAATAATATTTAAGGAGGCAGCACGGCTTCGCGCCTGTGCGGACGGAGGCGGTGAAATGATGAAAAACGCAAACGGCTGCTCCTTTGCGGCGCTCTCGCTGAGCCCCGCCGTCGATCGCACGGTCTGTCTTTATTCCGGCATAACGCCGGGGGCGCTCAACCGTGCCATGGCATCGCGGCTCGATCCGGGCTCAAAGGGACTCAACGCCGCAAAAATGCTTGCTCACCTCGGCAGGGATATTGAATTTTATTCGTTTTCGGGCGGCGTTTACGGCGAATGGTTCGAAAATGAGGTAAGGCGTGAAATTGAAAGATCTTACTTTGTAAAGACCTCTGCCGGACTGCGTGAGAACATAAAGATCATAGGCGGCGACGGCGCGTGCACCGAAATAAACACGCATGCGGGACCGTATTCGGAAGCCGAGACGGAGGCGCTGCTCGGCGCGCTCCTCGACACCCGCGCCGGGGTTGTGTGTTTGTGCGGAAGTATTCCACAGGGTGTGGAAAAGGGTGTGTATAACTCTTTGATATCAGAACTGCACAGAAAAGGAAAGATATGTGTCCTTGACTGCGACGGAGAGGCAATGAGGCTGGGTATTGAGGCTTTTCCTGATATTATTAAACCCAATTACCGCGAAGCGGAGGAGCTTTTTATTTCCTCCGGACTTGAGTTTCACACAGAGCGTTGTGTAAAGCCTGTGGAAAACCCTTGGGAAAACCCGGGAAAAAGTCGTGGAAAACCTTTTCCGGAACTTGAAAAGGCGGCAAAAATGTGTGGAGAAATAAGCGACTTCTTTTCGGTGAGAGTTCTCTGCACTCTCGGAGATGCCGGTGCGATAAGCGCCGCAACGGGTGAGAGCGAGGTTTTGTTCTGTCCCGCGCCGCGTGTGACGATGCGCGGCTTTGCCGGAGCCGGAGACAGCTTTCTCGGCGCGTATATTTCCGAATTTTTTTCGGAATCTTACGAAAACGACGCCGAGCGCGACGCTGCGGCTCTCCGCTTTGCAGTTGCTGCGGGCAGCGCGAAGGTGACCCTTGACGGCAGCCGGATACCGGACAGGAGCGCTGTTGAGAGCATACTCGGCAGATGACGCGGTGCGCTTTGCGCCGGACAATTTGGTCAATAATAAAATAATGATAAAATACAGAATGTTTTGAAAGGTATATAATCGTGGAAACAAAAAGGGACCTGACATTTAAGGATCAGAAAATCGTAAATATCGGTATGGAGCATGAGCTGAAGCAATCCTTCATCGAATATTCCATGTCCGTTATCACCTCGCGCGCTCTGCCCGATGTGCGCGACGGCATGAAGCCCGGCCAGCGCCGCATACTTTGGGCAATGTATGAGGATCACCTCACGCACGACAAGCCCTTCCGCAAGTCGGCAACGACAGTCGGTATCGTGCTCGGTCGTTATCATCCGCACGGCGACGCCGCCGTGTACGGCACTATGGTGCGCATGGCGCAGGATTTCTCCCTTCGCTGTCCGCTTATAGAAGGCAGCGGTAACTTCGGCTCCATCGACGGCGACGGCGCTGCCGCTTACCGTTATACCGAGGCGAGACTTTCCAAGATATCCGACGAGATGCTTCGCGACATCGACAAAGAAGTCGTGCCCATGATGCGCAACTTCGACAACAAGCTGGTCGAGCCGACGGTGCTTCCCTCCCGCTTCCCCAACCTGCTCGTAAACGGCACGGTGGGTATCGCGGTAGGTATGGCGACCAACATTCCGCCTCACAATCTCGGCGAGGTGATAGACG
>CATYWI010000199.1 GCA_958414155.1 uncultured Anaerotruncus sp.
TTTTTGTTTCTTCCTTTCGTTGGTTTTTATAACTTTACCGTTGGCGGACAGACGCAACGGAGAGTATCATGATTGGTGTGGTAGATCGCGCGAAGCTCATTCATGGCTTCAACACAGCGATCCGAACGTGTGGGATCGAAATCGCAACCTATAAGCTCGTGATCGATGACGGCACGCAGGTACATCATTCTCCACTTTTTGGTCGTGCGGATATTTTCGGGCAGCTTGCGGTCGTAAGCCGAAAGCGTTTCATATACGTATTCGACGTCCGAAGTATCCGATATCGGGAATCGCCACGATTTGTAATCGGTACCGCGCGTAAGTCCCGTTTCGCTTCGCTCGATGGCATCCACAAGCGCAGTATCATCACAGCAGAACTCAAATTTCGCATATCTGCGCACGGCATCGTGCGAAATCAGCGTCTCGCCGCTGTAATAGGAGAGCATGATATACTTGTTTATATCCTCAAATATGCCCTCGGAATAGGGATACCCGCCGTTATAGAGATATCCGCTGCCCATATTGGTGCGGTCAAGGAAGCGGCAGAGCGGGTTGGCTCCGAATCCGCCCCACGGACGGCATCCGTGCATGCTTATTTCGGGGAAATCAATGAATTTCACACCCTTGGGTATTCCGTCGCGCTTTATGCACTCGGGAAGCACGCCGCCGTGGAAGAAGGACATAATATATTCGAATCCCGTGACCTCACCTGCGGTGAGCTTTTTCCAGAATGCATCCCATTCGCCGGGTACGAAGCGGTCAAAATACCATGTCGAAAGAATTATCTTAGCGCCGGGCAAAACCTCGTTTGCCAGCTTTACGAACTCCGGCAGTATGCGAAGGTACCCGTTGGCTCCCCACGGAGCGCAGTCACGGCAGGTACAGCCGCCCTGATCGTAGGGCCAGTAGCAGAGGTAATCCGGCTTTACATCGGCAAACGCCTCGAATACTTCTCTTCTCTCGCGGAGGATCTCCTCCATTCCGCCGGGTTTTGAGGGACATATCTCACGGTTGTATATTCCGTCGGGCTTGGTGTGATAACCGTTTTCCACAAGGAAGGTCGCGCGTAGCTCGACCGGCGACGAATCAAAGCCCTCGTTTGAGAGCATGGTCATGGACGCCTTCATGCCTATCTGCTTTGCATATCTCATAAATGCCTTGAGGCGGGTGATAAGCTCTACCGACTCGGGCTGATCCACCGATCTGAAGTGGTGCATATCGTACCATACGAGCAGTGCGTTACAGCCGCGCAGCGCAAGATCCTCAATGACCTCATAGACCTCCTCCACCGGTGCATTGTGATAAAAATTGTGGAAATGCGTTGCAAAATACATTCCGCGAAGAGGTCTTGCCGGTGTATGATCCACCTTTTTTACAGATGGAGTAAAAGCTCCTTTGCCGTCGAAGCGCGAATCAACAAGATATCGTCCCACGGCGGCATGAAGCGCACAGTCGTTCGCCGCGGTAAAGGCAACGTTATTGCCGTCGGGAACGATGATATATCTGTCATTTCCGAGCTTTTCATCCACCGAAAGGGTGAAGGTAAGATCTGCGCTGTCTCCGAGACGGCAGCAGCGCTCGCCGAGCCGGCGTTCAAGCGCATGCGAAAGAATGCCGAAACTCTCTTTCCCCATCGATATATTTTTAAGTCTGAATGTTGTCATGGTTTTCTCCTTATATCATCTTCCGAGCGGAGGACAGACCGCCGGTTGAATCCTTGTATCATACGCGTGATAAAGCGCCCAGAGTTCCCGGAAACACTTTTGTGCCGTAACTGAATTCATAGGAATGAAATCGTGAGTATAAAGCTCGTAGTCGATCACGGCGCGCAGATATATTATCCTCCAACGCGGATCCTGCTTTGCCGCATCGGTCATTACCGCGTCAGCCTCGGTGACCAGCCTGTACGCCTCGCGTACCGCCGCCGGGAAATGCGGTGTTACCCTCAGTCTGCCGTCCGGCATTGTCTCTACCTTGCGCCAAAGAGTGATCTCAAGCAGTTCAACAGCGCGCAAAAGCGGCTCGGTATCGCTTATTCCGAAATAAAAACGCACATAATCTCTTACCGCATCTGCGGTATCCGCATGTGTACCGCTGTAATGCGACATGCAGCAGAATTCGTTTATGTTTTCCCAGAAGCCCTCGGAATACGGGAAACCACCGTCAAGAACATCGCCGACCGATGAAAAAAAGTTATCGAGCCTCATTGTAAGCGGGTTCGCACCATATCCGCCCCACGGCTTGCCGCCCCACATACTGATCTCGGGGAAATCTATCACCGGACGTCCGCCGGGAGCTCCGTGTTCTGCAGTAAGCGGCATGAACTGACCGTCACCGTACACCGCCATGACGTATTCCGCCCACGGGTATTTTCCCGATGATATCTTTTCGTAAAGGCGCTTTCCCTCATCGCGGAGATGCCTGTCGAAATGCCAGGTCGAAAGTATCAGCTTTGCATCGGGGAAATATTCGGAAAGCAGCGGCTTTACCGATTCCTCGTACACCTTGATAAAACCGTTCTCACTCCAACGTGAGCATACATCGCAGGTGCAGCCGCCCTCGTCATACGCCCAGTATGCAAAATACTTTACCGGAACATCCGAAAAAAGTTCAAAAAACTCGCGGTGACAACGGCGTATCTCCTCCATGCCGCCCGGAAGGTTCGGACATATCTCTTTGTGAAGCTCGGCATAATTTGCGGTTATATACTCGCCGCGCATATCCCACGGTGCCGCTATATCCTCGGAACGGTCAAGAAAACCGGTATTTGAAAATAGTATCAGTGCGGGAGCTATCCCAAACTCTGCGGCACAGGCGAATATCTTCTTGAGCCTGTCTGCCATTTCGATCGCCTCGGGAGATTTGAACGATCTGTAATGCTGAGGAGCAAGGCAGAGCATGAGGGTATTGCACCCCCAAAGCGCCAGATCCTCAATAAACGGCATTACATCCTCCATCGGAGCGACATGCCAAAAGTTGTAGAAATGAGACGCAAGATACATACCGCGCACCGAGCTTTTCTGCTCATGCTCTATCGGCAATGTCGGAGGCACAAAGCCACCGCGAAAGTCAAAGCTTCCACTCATAAAGAAACGTCCGAGCGCCGCATATACGGTGCAAAGATCGCTTGCGGTGACAAGAGCGCCGCCTTTTCCGTCTTCAATGATCGAATAGCGATCCTTTTTGTTTTCGGCTTCACCGACTTCACGCGGAACGATGTCAAGTGTAACGGAATACCCGCCGTCACAGAGAGCACACCCACGGTGTTCAAGTATACGTCCGACAGTCTTTTTTATGCGCGCAATATCCTTTTCCGGGATATTAGCGCTCTTCAGAGTAAGAGTAAACATTTTTACCTCACAGCACCCTTTCTGCTTCGTTATCAAGCACGCGCGACGTGCCGGGGATATACGGAATATCCAATTCGGTTATCCGGTTTGCCGCGTTGAGTATCTCCTTGACATGCAGCTCGTTCGCAAGATGCGCGTTCGCTTTGTCTCCGAGATAAACGGTGAGCGCCTCATCGGATGTCGTGTATGTGGCGACATCGGGATCGATGGCGGTATACACCTCCACGGTCCCGCCCTTTCCGCCGTGATGCGCCGTCTGGCAGAGGTCCGACTTCAGATACGAGCCGTACATCGCAGTAAGGATAT
>CATYWI010000200.1 GCA_958414155.1 uncultured Anaerotruncus sp.
TTTATTGAAACCCTTCCGGAAGGATACGATACCGTACTTACCGATAATGGCTCCGGTATCTCCAAGGGGCAGAAACAGCTTATCACGATAGCCCGCGCCATGCTTGCGGACGCGTCCATGCTGATACTCGACGAGGCGACCTCAAACGTTGATTCCCGCACCGAACAGCAGATACAGTCCGCCATGATGGAGCTTATGCAGGGCAGGACCTGCTTTGTCATCGCGCACAGGCTGTCAACGATACAGAATGCCGATCTGATCCTTGTCATGAAGGACGGAAACGTCATAGAGCAGGGAAGCCACAGCGAGCTTATGCGGGCGGGCGGCTTCTATGCCGGACTTTACAATTCGCAGTTTACATAAAAACATGTGGCGTAAAAAACTCAGAATGAGTTTTTTACGCCACATTGATTTGGTTAGACTACAAATTCATGCTCGAACGAATCCCACGGTATATTTACCTTGGCTCCGCCGTTTATCAGTGAGTCGATGTGCATAAGAAGCGGAAAATCCGCTGTGTCAGCCTTGCCGTGCGCTGCAAGCGCGCGTACAGCCTTTGCCGTGCGCGACGATATGACTATCGATTCGAGCGTCACGCCGTCAAGCGTACGCATTGCGTCCTCAAAGGACATGCCCTTGCCGAGGAGCGTACCTATAAGACGCGTTCTGCCGCCGAAAACGGTGACGTAAAGGTCACCGGCGCCGAGATATATAAGTTCATCACTGCCGCCGCAAAGGGCGAGGAGCCGACGCATTTCACGCATGCTCTGACCGAACAACGCTGCCTGTGAATTGTAGTGCAGCTTACCGTCGCGCGCCTCTGCCAGCCCTACGGCAAGCGTCACGCCGAGGGCATATGCGTTTTTCATCGCTACCGCGCATTCCACGCCGGTCTCATCGGTCGAGAGGCTTATGTGGTAGTAATCGGTTTCAAACATCGACTTTATACGGCGCAGGAGCTCAATGTCGTCGCCGCAGAAGCAGACTTCTGTCTGGTCATGGTCCGCAAGCTCATAGCTTGTGCAGGGACCTCCTATGGCGCAAAGACGAAGGTCGCGCCTGCCGAGCATACGTCGGTAAAGCTCGGGGTATGGGACAAGCTCGCCGTCATCGGTGTTCATCATGCCTTTTGTTACCGAAAGAACGGGGATGGATGCGGGAAGCCCGCGGAGAACGTTTTCGGCAAACCAGTCAACGCCGAAACTCGATACGCCGGATAGCAGCAGATCCGCGCCGTCCAGTGCTCCACGGTAGTTTTCGAACTGATAATATTTTATGCCGTCGGGCAGGCGGCGCTTCAGCGTGATGTGAGTTCCGTCGGCTTGCGCCGCATCGATTATCGCACGGTCGAGCGGTGTGCCGACAAGCCTGACTTCGTTTCCGTTCTCTCTGAGGGGAAAACTGAGCGCCGAACCCATCATACCGGCGCCGATGATCGTCACTGTACTCATTTTGTATCTGTCCTTACTTTATTTTCGGAAAAAGCTTTTCCGCATACAGTAATTATACATCATATGTGCGACGATGGCAAGACTTTTTTGATAAAATCAGATCAACCCTTGACATGCGGCGATCGGATGGTGTAAAATATACGAAAGGAAAACTGAAGGGAGTTCAAACATGGCTTCAGGCAAGTCAAATTCATGTCGGGTCGTAATAAGCCTGATCTACATTATAATAGGCGTCGATTCGCTCGTGCCGTCTGTAAAATCGGCGCTCGGAGCGGCGCTTGAACTTGATCTTATCGGCATACTTGCCGCATCTGCGGGGATACTTATGCTTCTTGCAGGGCTTTTCGGCATTCTTGACGTCAAGCGCGGAGTGTGCCGTACGATGGGGATCGTTATTTTTGCAATATCCGCATTTATGCTCGTGTGGTCGCTTATCAAGGGGCACGGCTATCAGCGTGACGGGCTGATACTCGCCGCACTTTCGTGGCTCTTTATCGTCTGCATATGACGTCGGGCACAAATGCCCTGAAAGGATGATCGTATAATGGAAAACAAAACACCAAGGATAGAAATAAAGCATGTCAAGGCGGATGAGGTGTCATTCGTCAACCGTCTTGCGCCGGGTGAGACGATACAGCTCGGCTTCAAATACACATACAATATCATTTATTCCGGCGGAGACAGCGGCAGGGCGGAAATGACTCTTGTTGCCGAGAATCAAAGCGCTCCCGATAATTTCCGCCTCCGCGTGGTGGAAACGGGTATATTCACCTGTGCGCCCGGACTGCCGCGCGAGGTGGTTCATGTGGCGACCTTCCGTGCGATTTTTCCGTATGCCAAGGCTCTGGCGGCGATGATAAGCTCCGCCTCGGGCGTTCCCGCGGTGATGATACCCGAGATCGATCTTGATGCCTCGGATGTCATGCGCATAGACTACAAGCCGCCAAAAAAAGAGAATGAGGAGTGATATCGCTCCTCATTCTGCATTTATAACGACGATCTCGGTCGGATTGAAAAAACGCGGTATCCTTACCGTGTTGGTCACGCCGCGGCTGACCACAAGTCTGCCGCCGTCGTATATTCCGGCCGTGTATTTGGGGAAAAGTCCCTGACCGGGTGCAAACACGCCGCGCCCGAAGATGCTCCACTGCCCGCCGTGCGCGTGACCGGAAACCGTAAGTTCTATATCTGTCCCGCGTATATAGTCGGGATAGTATTCCGGGTGATGGCAGAGCAAAAGCCGCGGCGACGGCATTGCGGCAAAACGCGCAAGCCGGTCGAGGTCGGGCGGCGGAGTTTTTTCAAGGTCGGTACGGTATTCGGTAAAAAATCCGGATGTCAGCCCGCCGATAGTGATGCCGCGAAAAGCTGTGGCGTCATTGTCGAGAAGCACGGCGCCCGCCTCAATAAGCCCGTTGCGTGTTTCGTCCGACATGTGCTTGTCGTGGTTGCCCAATGAGCAGAAGACCGGTACATTTGCCGCAAGAGCTTTTATTGCCGCGAGAGTGCCCGGCGTATTGCCGCGCGTGTCAAAAATATCACCCGGCATCAGCACGGCGTCGGGCATAGCTCCGAGCGCAAACTCTGTAAGCTCCGGAGTCACGTGACCGTGGAGGTCCGCTATCACCGCAAAGCGCAGACGTTCGTTGAGTCCGGATATTTTGACATTGTATTCGGTCGTTTTCATTGGAATACCTTTCTGAAATATGGGGCTGTCTCGGAGTCGGGACAGCCCCATGCGTTAGTTATGTAGCGTCAGCTTATGCAGCGCAAGCGGTCAGCGCTCAGACAAGTCCGAGAGCCTCGCGGATGTGGTCGGGTCTGTTGGTGATAAGGGCATCACAGCCGGCGTCTGCAAGCATTTTTGCAGCCTCTGCGTCGTCAACGGTCCAGGGGTGTACGCGAATGCCCAGCTCGTGGCACTTCTCAACATAGTCGGCGTACAGTTCTATCTGGTTGTAGCGGGGATGAGAGGCAAGCGCGTTCATGTTCTTGCAGTAATCCCACGGCTTTACCATGTTGAAGCCGTAAAGGGGAGCAACGAACGCCGAGGGGTTGACGCGGAGCATACGTGCAAGCTGCTCATGGTCGAAGGAGGAGTAAAGCACGCCGTCCTGCATGTTGTGTGCCTTTGCGCAGGCATCGAGGGCTGCGGGCATTTCGGGGTCGGCGGATTTGATCTCAACGTTGATCGTCA
>CATYWI010000201.1 GCA_958414155.1 uncultured Anaerotruncus sp.
TCGCCAAATACGGCTTTGAACTGACCGACTCCATTTACGTCGTGCTCAACATGCTCATCATGACCCGTGTAGGCAACGATATCCTCGATGCCATCGGCGACAGCGACAACTACATCAAGGGTCTGCACTCCAAGGCGCAGCTTGATGAGAACAACCGCTACATATGCCACTTCCCTCAGGACAACACCATCTGGTCGGTCAACTCCGGCTACGGCGGAAACGTTCTGCTCGGCAAGAAGTGCTTCGCTCTCCGTATCGCCTCCTACCTCGGCCGCAAGGAAAACTGGATGGCCGAGCATATGCTCATCCTCGGTGTCGAGTTCCCGGACGGTGAGGTCAAGTATGTCTGCGCCGCGTTCCCCTCTGCATGCGGCAAGACCAACCTCGCAATGCTCATTCCGCCTGAGGTCTACCGCAAGAAGGGCTTCAAGACCTGGACTGTCGGCGACGACATTGCATGGCTGCGCATAGGCAAGGACGGCAGACTGTGGGCTATGAACCCCGAGAACGGCTTCTTCGGCGTTGCCCCCGGCACCAACGAAAAGTCCAACCCGAACGCTCTCCACACCTGCATGAAGGACACCATCTTCACCAACGTGTGCCACAACCTTGACAACAACACCGTATGGTGGGAAGGTCTTGACAACAATCCTCCCAAGAACGCTCTCAACTGGAAGGGCGAAAAGTGGGATTACACCAAGTACAACAAGGCTGATAAGATCAACACCTCCGGCGCTCATCCCAACAGCCGCTTTACCGCCAAGGCAGTCAACTGCCCCTGCCTCTCCAAGGAATTCAACAATCCCGCGGGCGTTCCCGTTTCCGCCATCATCTTCGGCGGCAGACGCGCCAAGACCGCTCCGCTGGTATATCAGTCCACCAGCTGGCAGAACGGTACCTTTGTCGGCTCCATCATGGCTTCGGAGACCACCGCAGCAGCTGCCGGTGCGATCGGCGTAGTCCGTCGCGACCCGATGGCGATGCGTCCCTTCGTCGGCTACAACATGGGCGACTACTGGCAGCATTGGCTTGACATGGGCAAGATCATTCCTCACGCACCGAAGATCTTCCACGTCAACTGGTTCCGCACCGATGCCGACGGCAACTTCATCTGGCCCGGATTTGGCGACAACCTCCGCGTTGTTGACTGGATCCTCGCCCGCTGCGAAGACAAGGTCGATGCCGACCTCACCGCTATCGGTTACGTTCCGAAGGCTGAGGACATCAACATTGAAGGTCTTGACGGCATAACCGTTGACACCATCCGCGACCTTGTAAGCGTTGACAAGGAAGCATGGCTTGCCGATATCGAGAACATCAAGGAGTTCTACGCTCAGGTCGGAGATCACGTCCCCGCCGAGATGCACGAGGAACTTTCCGCTCTCGAAGCAAGACTTCGCGCATAAGTTAATAAATTAGCCGGGGTGCTGAAATTTTCAGCACCCCGACGACTTGTTCCCGGCGGCCGGACACCGCCGTTTTGCCTCCGATAAACGCCGACGAAAAACACGGATACTGCGGGCAAAACCGAACAAGCTCGCATCAAAAAGCCATCAACGGTGAGCATTCTCTTGATGACAACAACTGGTATGAATTCGTAGAGTACGGTACAACAAATGAAATAACGGTGTTCCTGCAGAGGAACGGCTTCTCCCGCGAATCCGCAAACTACATCAAAGATCACCCGGAGTATATTTTCAGAACGGACGAAGGATTGAAACTTCGCCGCACTCTTTTGGAATGCAAAAATAATGACGCACGGACAGAGGCGGAATTGATTGCTCTGAATAGGCCTAAACTATTTGAAGAAACATAATCTACGAACGAGGAGAAAAAAGTATGGCATATGGAAAATCAATAGAACTGTTCCTCGCAAACGGAACAGCAGATAGTTTAATAATTGCGGAACTATCCAACTGGAACGGCAAAGCAATAAAAATACCTCGTATTGAAGTTGCTGATTGTAAACGAGACGATATTAATGGAGCCGGAGTGTATTTTTTGTTCTGCAAAGAGGAAGATGATACCGATTCCGTCTATATCGGAGAATCCGAAACTGTACAAGATAGGCTCATCCAGCACATTCGGGATTACAATGCCGAAAAGGAGAAATTCTACTGGACAACAGCGGTTATCTTTTTAGGTCGTGATTTGAACAAAGCTCTCATCCGTTATCTTGAAGACCGTTTCGTTCAGATTGCTCGTGAGTGCAAACGATATAATGTGTTAACTAAAAACACCTACAGTCGTACCGTTATGAAAGAAGCTCATATTGCAGCGATGGAGGAGTTCATTGACAATGTGCGAGTCCTGATAAATGCATTGGGATATAAAGTTCTTGAGCCTACGGTTCAAAACACATCAAGCTCCACCCAAGATGATGAAATTCTTTATCTAAGCACTGGTGCTGCTAAAGCTACCGGCATCGTTACAACGGAGGGTTTTGTCCTTCTTGCCGGATCTGTAGTAAACGAAAAGGTGTCGGAGAAGCCTCTTAGTAAAGGTGCGATTGCACTTCGGAAAAAGCACTTCAATTCTGGAAAGGTCAAAGACTTGACAACAACAGAAGATATCCTTTTTTCAAGCTCATCAGCGGCGGCCGACTTCGTTACCGGGTACAGCGTTAGTGGTCCCGCCATGTGGAAAAATGCAGTTGGAAAACCATTAAAAGAAATCGAATCAAGATAATCCGTAGGTGAGCCTTTTAATTTTTCCTCGAACCTTTTAATTATTCTATGAAAAATTAAAAGATTAGGCAGAGCGGGTTCACTTTCGGCGGCAGCAGAAGTTGCCCGGAAACCATATAAATGAAAAAAGCGAGGTCGGCAGGGTTCGCATTTGAACCCACTAACCTCGCTTTTACCTTTATATCAAGAACTTTTCAATAGGAAAAATTAAAAGGTGCAGTAGCAAATTGTATCATTGCTACTGCACCTTCGTGGTGGAGCATAGGGGATTCTGAACCACGGTTTGCGCGTCTGTTTGTACAGACTCCGTGGTTTCTTCTGGCGCAAACCCATTCAAGCCCTTCGGGCTTGAGGGGGTCCGAATTATTCTGTGCTTCATCAATAACAAAAGGACGGCTTTAGCCGTCCTTTTGTTATTGGTGGAGGCGAGGGGAGTCGAACCCCTGTCCGAAAATCTCTTGATATGGCTTTCTCCGGGTGCAGGCGGTTATTTAGATTTCCCCACGGCGGACGGGAACCGTCACCCTGCCGTCACGGGTAGCTTTTTTCTTCATGACTGCCTCAAAAGCAAAAGGGCAATGCACGTGCACCGCTAAATGACGCCCCATCCCAAGCCGCGGTACTCATGGGTGGAACGGGCAGTCCCGCAGGACTGCGTCACAGCCTTAGGCTGCGTAAGCTAAATTATCGTTAGCGTTTATTTTTAAGTTGAGCAGTTTTAAGAGTTTACCCGGCTCTACCCGCTTACCATACCTCAAAATCCCCGTCGAAACCTTTACGCCCCCATATAAAAACAGTCAGCAAACCGCTCACCATTTTTCACGTGATGATTTTTCTGCGCGTTCCATTTCGCGCTTTGCCTCATTCTTTGCATCGGTCTCACGCTTATCATACAGCTTTTTGCCTCTGCAAAGTCCGAGTTCGACTTTGACCCGCGAATCCTTGAAGTAAAGCGAAA
>CATYWI010000202.1 GCA_958414155.1 uncultured Anaerotruncus sp.
GGCGACCGTAGAGTCGGCGACATTGGCTCCCGTTGTCATTTCGCATATGGGGAGACCGGTCATACAGTCCACGAGAATGTGACATTTATACCCCCAATAGAAAGTGGTTTTCTTCTCGTTCTGCTGATTGGATGCGGTATGTACGCCCAAGGCACAGTCCTGGTCGCAGGTCGGGTGGTTTTCGGGATCGAATTTCCGCTGGGCAAAGGATTTTGGGTTGTTCTGCTTGGTGTTTGCTTCCATCGGCGTAGAATCGAGAGCAATAAAAGATGCATCCAAAACACCCATTTCGTAAAGTTCCTTCACCTGTGTTTTCATGACCTCCACCAACAAATCATGATTTATCCGGTTAAAGAACCGATCAAATGTGTGATATTCAGGCAACTTTTTCGTAATGTCGAAGCCGCAATAATAGGCGATCAGCAGGTTGTTGTTCAAATAGTCCACCAAGTCGGTGATATATTCAAAGCATTCGCACTTCATGACGATTCCCGCACGGAGCATCGCGTGGCGGGAATATCCCTGACGTCCTTTGGCATACAAACGCTCGGGAAAGCTGTCCAAATTCAGATGCATGAACAGCTCATCGTAGAATCTTGCTTTGGGCTGACTTGTGAACGATGCAATGTCGTTCATAATTAACTGTCGATAGATAACGGTCTTCTCCTTTGGCTATGGATTTCTTGCACCTATATTATACCACAGTTGGTGACCGTTTTCTATACTTTTGTAGTGACAATTCGTTTTTCCTCGAGCCGTTTTGTCTTTATACTACTTCGTTTTTCGTATTTTGCTCGAGGCACTTACTTAAGGAAAGGCACGGTAAACCGAAATGGAAAAAATCAAAGTTACGATCTGGAACGAATTCAGACACGAAAAGAACGATGAGCACGCACGTGCGCTTTATCCGAACGGCATTCACGCCACGATCGGAGAGTTTCTTTCAAAGGATGAGGAGATCGAAGTCCGCCTTGCGGCGCTTGACGATCCCGAGCAGGGACTGCCCGATTCACTGCTCAACGATACCGACGTACTTATCTGGTGGGGACATATGGCTCACGGAGAGGTCAATGACGAGCTTGTAACGAAGATTCAGCGCCGCGTTCTGCTTGGCAGAATGAGCTTTATAGCGCTTCATTCGGCACATCACTCCAAGCCCTTCCGCGCGATACTCGGTACCACGGGCAACCTCCAGTGGGGACGCAATCAGCGCGAGATAATGTGGAATCTGCTTCCCACTCACCCCATAGCTGCGGGCATTCCTCAGAGCTTCTTTATCGAGGAGGAAGAGCTTTATGCCGAGCCTTTCTTCATTCCTCAGCCTACCGAACTCATCTTCGGTTCATGGTATGAGGACGGATACATATTCCGCGCGGGTATGACGTTCCTGCGTGACGCCGGCAAGGTGTTCTACTTCCAGCCCGGTCACGAGACCTGCCCGTCCTTCCACAACCCTTATGTGCAGCGCATAATAACCAATGCGGTGCACTGGGCAAAGCCCGTAAATCCCGGATACGACATCCACGATTTCTGCCCGCATCCCATTTACAATTATGACGATGTTGAGGCGGCGGGTAAGCTCAAAAAGAACTGCTGCCGTCCCGTTGAACAGCAGCTTAACATCAAGATCAAATAATTACGGCTGGCTGCCGCGCCACGGCGCGGCAGCCTTGCTTTATCAACAATGCGCGGAGGTACACCATGCTTGAAAAGATGATAAAAAACGAAACGGCGAAGAAGGCTGCGGCGCTTGACCGGTGGATGGCAAAGCATGACAGCGCAAATCCGTTCCCGTCAGATGTGACACTGACACCCGACGTCGATTACATCGGCGACGGCGCGGCGTGCCACATGACGGATATCTACCGGCAGTCCGGAGCGGAAGGGAAGCTCCCCGTGCTCGTCGATATTCACGGCGGTGGTTTTCTGCTCGGGAAAAAAGAAGTCAACAGGCTTTTCGCGGCTGATATGTGCCGCCGTGGGTTCGTTGTTTTCTGTCCGGAATATCCGCTTGTGCCCGACACCGATATTTTCGGGATATTCCGTGCGCTTACCGGCTGTATAAACAAAATAGGCGAGATCGCGGAGAACTACGGAGGGGATCCGTCTCAAATATATCTTTGCGGCGACAGCGCAGGCGCACATATCTGCGTTTACCTTGCCGCAATGCAGCGGAATGCCGATGTGGCGGACGCTGCCGGGGGCGATCGGATCCGGTACGGAATAAAGGCGCTCGGGCTTCAGAGCGGCATGTTTTACACAACGCTGCCCGATCAGGTGGGGATGTTTCTTCCGTCGATGATATACGGCAAGGACCGCAAAAAGAACCCGTTTTTCACAAAGTATGCCGTTCCGGACGTTCCGGATATCACGCAAAGCCTTCCGCCGTGCTTTGTCGTGACGGCGCGCGGCGATTTTCTGCGGAATTACAGCCGCCGCTTTGCAGCGGCGCTCAAAAAGAACGGTACGAAATATATGTTCCTTGATATGGACGGGGAGGAAAAGTTACCGCACGCCTTTGCGGCAATGCTGCCGGAGACAGCGGCGGCACAAAAGGCGAACGCCGCAATGACGGAATTCTTCCGCAATGCCTGAACGCGGTGCTTTATATTTCATCACAAATAATGTGCTGCCCGGCTAACGTCAGGCAGCACATTATAATTCATATTGCCGGCAGACAGGATCGCGGCGGTCGGGAAAATGTCATTCCGGTTTTTTTCTGCTCCATACCACCCCGGCAACGATCGACGCCGCAACCGCCACGGCGGCGACCGCGCACCATATGCTGACCGTGCCGACCCAGCCGAATGACTTTATCGATCTTCCGTAAAGGCTTGAGGCAAGCGCGGAGCCAAAGTAGATAAAGCAGTTCAGCGTGCCGGATACGGCGGATGATATCCTCATTTTGCCGTAGTGGTAGCAAAGATAGGTGAGAAATATCGTGTTCACTCCCCACATCGCCGCAACACCGAGGGCTATAAGTATAACCGCGGGTACGGTGCTGCGCAGTCCCGTCAGCGACAGCACGAGCATAGCTGCAAATGTTATTCCGTACAGCACGGCGGCAGTAAAGCATTCGTTGTGCGTGAATCTGCGGTCTATCCATATTGCCAGATAAGGTCCCGCAATGCCGAGCAGCGGCACACATGTGGCTATGAGTGAGGCTGTTGAATCAGACATACCGAAGCTGTTCACAAAAAACTGTGGGATCCACTGTATGACGGCCTCCTTCAGCGCTCCGTTGAAGACTGCGGCAAAGGCGACGGCGAGAAGTCCGGTGGCAAAGAAGACGGCGGGAGTAAGACCGCGTGGGCGCGACGCGCTCGCCGCATCGGTCGTGGGGCGTCCGTCGGCTACGCGGGCATCCATGCTTTCGGTATATCCGGAGAGCCTGCCAAGACCGGCAAACCAGATGATGCCGCATATGATTATAAGTATCCCGGTGGCGTAAAAAACCGCACGCCAGCTTCCGGCGGCAAGCGCGACAGAGGGAATTATGTAACTTCCCACCGTCCCGAGAGGGATCGTAAGCGATATATCGGCTCCGGCGCGTTGACGTGACGGCTCGTCCATCCATTCGCTGAACGCGCGGATTATCGGCGACCAGAGCATCGAGTTGAATATGCCGTTCAGTCCCCAC
>CATYWI010000203.1 GCA_958414155.1 uncultured Anaerotruncus sp.
GCCTATCGCAACGCCAGTCTCGTTTCGGAGAGTATTATGATGACCGTTTGGCAGACGGATTTTTTGCCCAAGACACCCGCACCGTGATCGAAACATACATGAGTCCGGATGCTGTTATAAATATGGATAAATACAACTCCGATGATCCGAAATATAAATTCGTACAAAGCGAAAGGTACGGAGATAGGTGGCTATATAGCGGCTTCATGTCATATTCGGATGAAATACTTGAAACACCGCTTGAAAAGCTCGATAAATGGAACTATTCCGATGAATATTGGTATGACTATTACAGCTTTCTCAAGTATGTTTCAGACCGGTACGATTCCGGTGATGATACCTTCTGGGTTCAAGGCGCATATATAGCAGCCGGAGCTGTGCGGAGCCATGAGACTGAATTTAACCGCCGGCTTGCAATTTACGCCGAGCGTGTAGGTAAAAGTCCATCGACCGGCGACACGAGCGGAACGCGCGCGGTGATCTTTACGTCCGCAGCCGCGCTTGCGGCGATACCCGCGGCGGTCCTCACCTTCCGTCGCAGACGCGAGGACGCAAAAGCCGTATAACTCCGCTCTCCGATACGATCTTCTCGGCAACAAAACGGGGTGCTGAAAAACTCAAAATGAGTTTTTCAGCACCCCGTTGGTTATTTTGGGTTTGTCACTTACTGTGCTGCGTCAACAATAGCGGTGAACTTCTTCGCCACGAGAGACGCGCCGCCGATAAGGCCGCCGTCAACGTCGGGCTTTGCAAGAAGCTCGGCGGCGTTGCCGTCGTTCATCGAGCCGCCGTACTGGATGGTGGTAGCCTCTGCAACGTCCTCGCCGTAAAGTCCGGCAACGACGCGGCGGATAACGGCGCAGGTCTCCTCCGCCTGATCGGGTGTGGCGGTGAGTCCAGTGCCGATAGCCCATACAGGCTCATAAGCGATGATGATATTCTTCATATCCTCAGCGGAAATTCCGGCGAGGTCGAGCTTTGTCTGCATTCCGACAACTTCATCGGTGATACCGGCAAGTCTCTGCTCCTTGACTTCGCCAAGGCAGAGAATGACCTTCATACCGGCGGCAAGAGCCGCTTTGGTGCGGAGGTTGACGGTCTCATCGGTCTCGGCAAAATACTGACGTCTTTCGCTGTGACCGACAATGACGTACTCAACGCCGATGGCACGGAGCATGTCCGCGGAAACCTCACCGGTGTATGCGCCCTTGGGGGCAAAGTGTACGTTCTCGGCACCGATCTTGATATTGGAGCCTTTGGCGGCTTCCATCGCGGCGGCGATAGTCACGTAGGGAGCGCAGAAAACTATGTCGCAGTTATCCTTGCCCGCGACCATGGGCTTTATCTCATTGATAAACGCTGTCGCCTCGGCGGGTGTGAAGTTCATCTTCCAGTTGCCGGCGATAACGGTTCTTCTCTTTGCGGGATTCATACTGTTTTATCCTCTTTCTTATTATTTGTCCTGCAGGCAGGCGATACCGGGAAGCTCAAGTCCCTCAAGGAACTCAAGCGATGCTCCGCCGCCGGTAGAAACGTGGGTCATTTTGTCGGCGTAGCCGAGCTTTTCAACAGCAGCAGCCGAATCGCCGCCGCCGATGATGGAGATGGCTCCGCTCTCGGCAACAGCCTTTGCAACGGCGTTGGTACCGGATGCAAAGTGCTCCCACTCGGAAACGCCCATCGGACCGTTCCATACAACGGTGCCGGCGCCTACAAGGGATTTTGCAAACAGCTCCTGGGTCTTTTCACCGATGTCAAGACCCATCCAGCCGTCCGGGATGGAGTCGGAATAAATGCGCATATAGGTGGTGTTCTCATCATACTCACGGCCGATGATGTTGTCAACGGGAAGCAGGAAGTTGACCTTGCGCTCGCGTGCCTTCTCCATCATCTGACGTGCGAGGTCGAGCTTATCGTACTCGCAGATGGAGGTACCGACGGATTTGCCCTCTGCCTTGAAGAAGGTGTATGCCATACCGCCGCCGATGATAAGGGTATCGACCTTTTCGATAAGGTTGTTGATAACGCCGATCTTGTCCGATACCTTGGCGCCGCCGAGGATGGCGACAAAGGGACGGGCGGGATCCTCAAGAGCCTTGCCCATAACGGTGATCTCTTTCTGGATGAGGTAGCCACAGACAGCGGGAAGTCCGCCGTACATGGCAACGCCTGCGGTGGAGGCATGAGCGCGGTGAGCGGCGCCGAAGGCGTCGTTTACAAAGATCTCAGCCATAGAAGCGAGCTCTTTTGCGAATTCGGGATCGTTCTTCTCCTCGCGGGGATCGAAACGGGTGTTTTCAAGCAGCATCGCCTCGCCGGACTTGAGCTCGGCAGCCATCTTGCGGGTCTCGGGACCTACGGTGTCGGGAGCGAGCGGAACGTTCTGACCGAGCAGCTCGGTAAGTCTTGCGGCTACGGGAGCCAGCGTGTACTTGGGGTTGACCTGTCCCTTGGGCTTGCCCATGTGGGAGCAAAGGATCACGGCTGCGCCGTGAGAGAGCAGATATTTAATGGTGGGAACTGCCTCGACGATTCTCTTATCGGAGGTAATCACGCCATCCTTGAGCGGAACATTGAAGTCACAGCGCACAAGAACTTTTTTGCCGGATACGTCGATATCCTCAATGGTTTTCTTATTGTAGGTCATGAAAAATCAAACCTGCCTTTCGCAAATTTATACATTATATAATATACCACATTTCGGCACGCTTTACAAGAGGAAAAATGAAAATAATGGTGCAAACGAACCGAAAAATGCTTAAAATATCACATGTGCCGCCGCACATACCCGACCTCGACCGTCCGTGCATCGCCCGCGACGCGCCGGACTGCCTCAAGCATATCAAGCGCCGCGCCGTGCGTGGCGGCGGGCGAGGAGCGTGCCACCTCCCTGCCGTTTTTTGCGTAAAGCGTCAGGCGGTACATGCCCTCCGCATCGCGCGTGACGGTAAATTTGGGACATTTCATTTTTTCCTTTTCCTCCGGCGTGGGCGCTGTGTCGCCGTCCGCCGCCTCCGCGTCGTCCGCAAGATCTTCAAGCGGCGCGTCGGAATTCAGCCGCACCGAGGCTATCCCCTTGCGGCAGAGCGGGAGCGTTGAGTGCGCGGTCCCGGTCAGCAGGGGCGCGCCGCTGCCCACATACAGCGAAAAGGAATAGTACCCGTCAAACGAAACGGATATCTCATACCGACCCGTCATTCCGCCACATCCCCGGGAAGATGCTTTTCTATCCAGCCGAGGATGTACCGGTAGGTCTCCTCGCGGTCGGTCTCGTTCAGTATCTCATGGCGGCCGCCTTGTATGAGCTTCAGCGTCATATCGGACACGCCTGCGGCGGTAAGCCTTGCAGTCACCTCGCGCACGCCCTTGCCAAAGCCGCCGACGGGGTCCTCGTCACCGCTTATAAGAAGCATCGGCAGGTCGGTGGGGAGCATTCCCGCCCACTCGTCCGAGCTGACCTCGGCAAGCATCGAAAACAACTCGCGGTACGCCGAGGCGGTAAAGGTGAAGGTGCAGTATTTATCGGCGTTGTATTTTTTAACGATCTCCGCGTCGCGCGTAAGCCATGCGTTGGGGTCACAGCCCTTGGGGCCGAAAAAGTTGAGGCGCTTGTCCGCCAGG
>CATYWI010000204.1 GCA_958414155.1 uncultured Anaerotruncus sp.
TTCTGTCTTTCCTTTCCCGGGTCATGCGTCCTTGCCGGCGGATCGCTTTTTTGTTTTCTCGCTTATGTCGGAGAGGCGGCGCAGGCGCGCGCGGTCCTCCGAGGTGTTGCGGAATTTCTGCACTACGGCAAGGATGAATCCAAGCGTCAGAAATGCGCCGGCGGGAAGTACAAATATAACGGCGGGCGAGTAGCCCTCGCCGAAAACGGTGTGACCGCAGAAGGTACCGGAGCCGAGTATCTCGCGTATCGAGGAGATGAGGAGCAGGGCGAAGGTGTAGCCGATACCGGTGGCTATACCGTCAAGCGCCGAGGGGAGCACGCGGTTTTTGGAGGCAAATGCCTCGGCGCGCGCAAGAATTATGCAGTTTACAACGATAAGGGGGATGAATATTCCCAAAGCGTCATAAAGCTCTGGCAGATATGCCTTCATAAGCAGCTCGACCGCTGTCACAAAGCCGGAAATTATAACGACATAAGCGGCAATGCGGACCTCCTTGGGGATCACGCGGCGCAAAAGCGATATCATGATGTTTGAGCAGATAAGGACCGCCGAGGTCGCAAGCCCCATGCCGAGCGCGTTTTTGACTGATGTCGTCGTGGCGAGCGTCGAACACATTCCGAGGAGCTGTACAAGCACGGGGTTGTTGTCAAGCACACCGTCGCGCAGGATCTTCAGGGCGTTTGCCAGCCATCCGGGCAAAGGCTTTTTTTCATTTTTTCCGTCATTTCCGGCTTCATCTGCCGAGGCGTCGGCGGGAATGCCGGCTGCGGCTTCCGATGCTTCTGTCGGTGCGGGCGTGCCTGCGGCTGAGTCGCGGAGCTGTTCCTTCAGCTTTTTTTCTATTTCTTCTTCAGTCATGGCTGTCTCCTTTCCTCAGTCTGCGGTCACAAGTCCCCTCGCATCGACCGCTGTGAGCGCACGGTTCACGCCCGCAAGCACCGAGCGCGAGGATATCGTAGCGCCGGATATGGCGTCAATGTCACTGCCGAGCGCCAGCTTGCCGCCGGTGCCGTTGTACTGCGAGAGATAGTCCGCATCGTTCACGCGGCTGCCGAGTCCCGGCGTTTCGGAAAGCGCCGTTATGTTGACTCCGGTTATTTTGCCGTCGGTGCCTATGCCCACTATCATGTCGATATTCCCGCCGAAGCCGGAGGGAGAGACCGAAACGGCGTAGCCGAAAAGGTTTCCGTCGGCATCGGTCACCTCAAACACCGCCGTTACGTCGTCGGGCGTTCCCTCAAGCGCACGGTAGCCTATATCGTCGCGCCCGAAGACCGCCGCGATGGCGGCGCGCTCGGTCGCAATGCGCTTTTCTTCTATTTTGTCCCGTGTGAGCGCATACGAAAGCGACACTGCCAGCGCCACACATACGCAGATCATTGTAAGCGAAAAGGCTATGCGCAGTATCTTAAGCGCGCCGTCTTTATCGTTTTGGCTCATTTCGCGCTCGCCTCCTTTGCTTTTTTCTGCTTCTTTTTGCGTTCCGTGCCGAAAACACGCGGCGCGGTGAAGCGGTCGATATAATAGACCAGCATGTTCATCATGAGTATTGCAAAGGACACGCCCTCGTTGTAGCCGCCGAAATAGCGGATCAGCACCGTCACACAGCCGCATCCTACGCCGAATATCAGCCGTCCTGTCGGTGTTACCGGAGAGGTTGTGTAATCGGTCGCCATAAATACCGCGCCGAGCATCAGTCCGCCTGCTACCAGCTCGCCGAGCATAAAGGATATGCGCGAGTCGGTCTTGGGAAAGATGAATGTGAGCAGCGCGACCGTTCCTATGTATGCCACGGGGATGTGCCAGGTGATGACGCGGCGGCAAATGAGGTATATGCCTCCGACGATGAGAAGCAGGGCGGATATCTCACCTATCGATCCGGCGCACTTGCCGAGAAAGAGGTCGATTGCGGACGCAGCCGGAGCCGTTCCCGCCTTGTATGCCGCAAGCGGCGTAGCCTCCGCTATCGCGTCGGCTTTGCCGACGTATGAGAACACACGCCAGTCCAGGCGCTCAAAAGGCACGGGGAAGGTCGTCATCTGCTCCGGCCATGCGAAAAGGAAGGCTCTGCCCGCAAGCGCGGGGTTGAGAAAGTTCTTGCCTATGCCGCCGAAAAGCTGCTTTACAACGACTATCGCAAAAAATGCGCCTACCACGGGGATCCAGTATGAGACCGCCGAGGGGAGGTTGAGTCCGAGAAGCAGACCTGTCACTACGGCGGAAAGATCGCCGACAGTTACCGGGCGGCGCAGGATAAGGCGCACAAGGTATTCAAAGAGTACCGATGAGGCGACCGATATAAGCACTACGACGAGTGCGCGGGCACCGAAAACGTAAACGCCCCAGCAAAGAGCCGGCAAAAGCGCAATGATAACGTCAAGCATTATCGAACGTGTGGTGTCGGTCCGTTTTATATGCGGTGACGGCGATACCGTCAGTTGTTCGGGGAACCCGATCTGTTGATCCATTTTATGCCATACCTTTCTGTCCGTCAGATCATTTCTTTGCGCGCAGCGCACCCTTTGCCACGCGTATGTACTGGACTATCGGAACATTGCCCGGGCAGTTGTACGAGCAGGTGCCGCATTCGACACAACTCATAACGTGCAGTTTTGCCGCTTCGTCGTATCTGCCCGCCATAGCGTACTGCGCAAGGTAAACGGGCATCAGGTGCATTGGGCAGTTCTTTACGCATTTTGCACAGCGAATGCAGGCAAAATCGTCATGCGGCGCGGCAAATTCCTTTGAAAATACAAGAATAGCAGATGTCCCCTTGGTCACGGGGGTATCAGCATCCCATATCGCCGCACCCATCATGGGTCCGCCGTTTATTATCTTGAACGGCTCGGCAACGAGACCGCCGCAATAGGAGATAAGTTCACGTACCGAGGTGCCCAGTGGAACGCGCAGGTTCTTTGGCTCCTTTACGCAGTCGCCGTCAACGGTGACACAGCGCTCGATAAGGGGCATGCCCTCGGCAAACGCGCGGTATATCGCCGAGCAGGTCTCAACGTTAAAAACGACGCAGCCCACGTCGGCGGGCAGCTTGCCCTCCGGGATCTCGCGCCCTGTGAGTGCGTAGATGAGCTGACGCTCATCGCCCTGCGGGTATTTTGTGCGCATCAGCTTGACCTCAAGCAGGGGACTGTCGCCTATCTCGGCGGCAATTTTGTCGGCGGCGTTGAGCTTGTTGTCCTCTATCGCTATCTCTCCGGAGGGAAGCCCCAGCGCGCGCAGCAGTATCTTTGCGCCGCCTACCACCTCCTCGGGATGCTCAAGCATCAGCCGGTGGTTTACGGTGATGAAAGGCTCACACTCGGCACAGTTGATGATGAGCCGCCTGACCTTTCCTATCGCGCCCGAGAGCTTTGCCCACGTCGGGAAAGTCGCGCCGCCCATGCCGGAGATACCCGCGCGGCGTATAACGTCCACGATCTCATCCGGCGATGTGTCGCCGAGCTTTTTTTCAAACGGATGAATGTCCGGCGAGAGGGTCATCTCTCCGTCGTTTTCTATTATAACTGTCGCTATCGGACGTCCCTGAGCGTTGGGACGCGAGCCGAATGAGCGCACCGTGCCCGAAACGCTGGAATGTACCGGACATCCCAGTCCTTCGGC
>CATYWI010000205.1 GCA_958414155.1 uncultured Anaerotruncus sp.
GTAACGGGCTTGCCCGAGATATCCTCATAGTAGTTTTCGGGGAATTTCAGATTCAGCTCGACCGTAGTCCCCGGCTTTACACCGATAAGACCGTCGGCAAATCCCGCAATATATCCGGAATTTTCAACATCGAGAAATATGGTAGCCTTTTCGCTCGTGCCGCCATCAAACGTCTCGCCGTCCATATAGCCGGTATAATCCATTTCGATATACTCGCCCGCGCGCGTTGCGTCCGCTGTGGTGTCAAGCTCGTAAAGCCCCATCGTGACCATACGGTCGCCAAGCTCGCGCTCAAGCTCCGCTTCGGTCGGATCGACGGGGAGCGCCGAGACCTCAAGCGGGATATCCTTATAATCCAGCTTTACGTATTTGGAAAAGTCGAGCTTTGAATAGTCTCTCGTCTCCGGGACCGCCGCGGTTACAGACGGCTCGGTGGTGACTGCTGCGGACGTGCTGTCCGCTGCTGACGTGCCGCCGTTCCCGAATATCTGAGAAAGCTGACAGCTGCCGAGCATCATTGAAACCAACAGCCCTACCGAGAGAGCTGACGCAATTTTCGTCTTTATTTTCATTATCCGATCATCCTTTTTCAAAAAAATACGAAAAAGCCGCCGGGCGCGCATCCGGGCATATCTTCCGTCTACGCCGCCGGTCGGCGACTTTTTCTTTGCTGTCGTAAATCGAAAGCTCAATTACTTTGACTCAACTTCAAGAACTTTTTTGCCGTCATACATTCCGCAATTCTTGCAGACATGATGATTCAGAACGAGTTCTCCGCAATTCGAGCACTTGACCATCGCGGGAGCTGCGAGCTTCCATGTGCTGGAGCGTCTCTTGTCTCTGCGGGCCTTCGATACTTTTCTTTTCGGTACTGCCATACCTCTACACCTCCCTGATAAATGTCTTGTTTAATTGCTTTCCATTTATTTTTCGTCGCCGCTTTCTTCGTCCTCGAGCAGCTTTTTCAGCTTGTCCCATCTCGGATCGGTAGCGGGCTTGCGACAGCCGCACACCTCGCCCTTTTTGAGCTTTTTGCCGCATACGGGGCAAAGACCGGGACAATCCTCGGAGCAAAGCAGACGGTATGGAAATTCAAGATATATCGCTTCTCTCAGTGCCTCATCCATATCGAGCACACCGCGCTTGATGATAAGATAATCCTCCTCATCCTCAAGCTCCGCAAGCTTTTTCTCGCTTGCCGTTCCCTCGGGAACGAGCGTGCGTTCAAAGCTGACCTTGAGCGTGCGTTCGATAGGCTCAAGACACCTTGCGCACTCGCCGCGGTACGGCACGTCAGCCTCCGATACAAGACGGATATACCCTCCGCTGTCGGTAACGCTGCCGTAAACATGAGCCGACGCTGTGTATTCAATGCCGTCAGGCGCCTCGGTAAGCGCTATCTCATAGTCGACCGAAACTTCTCTGACCTCACCCCGAAGGAGTGCCGAAAGATCTATAAGCATTTTGCCTCCCAAATACGATAATATGACGGCACAAAAAGCGACAATACATATTATAATACACTCGGGCGATTATGTCAAGGTTTTTTGCGAAAATAATTGCCCCAGGTAGCTTATTTGTGCCGTCGGGCGGCTATTTTATGTATTTTTAATCGACTGACACCAAAGATCTTGCGTTGCAGCGAGCGCCGAATATATCGTAATCGTTGTCAAACGATTTTACAACATCCGATTCCGCAGACGCGTTTTTCAGCTTGCATACATACCATCTGCGAGCGCCGCCCACGTTGTCGGCAGCCGCAAAAAGCGTATTGTCCACAGCCTCGTCAGCATTTTTGAGAATGATAACATCCTTGCCGGCAGTCAGTGTGTCGCCGTTGTAATAGCAACCGAGATAGTCCGCATCGTACCAGCCGTTGCAATAGTAAGACGCAAGAAGCACCGCGCTGCATTTTCCCGCCTCCATTGCCGCATAAAAACCGCGCGGTCCGCCGAGAGTCACCTCGTATATCGAAAGCACCGCAAATGAAGCCATAATGTTGTTATGCCTGTTTATCGTTACCATCCGCTCCTTGCCGGTCGCGGGGTTGTAGTAATACGCAAACAGCGTGGATGAATCCTCGCACGGAGCCGAAAGTGCAACGTCGGACTTTGAACCGACGCCTGGCACCTCAAGCACCGGGACCACATCGGGTCCGGGCCTGTCACCGGGCGCCTGCTGTTTATAATCATCAGGCCAGTATCCTATAAGGCAATCGCATTTTGCAAAGTAGGATGCGCCGGAGAGTTCGCCGCCGGTCACAGCCGGGTCGTTCCCGCCGTCATCGGTCTGCCCCGCTTCCCGCGCGGTGGTATTATCGGGCGGCGTAACAACCGACGGCGTACATGCCATAAGGCATATCGCAAGCATGGCTAAAACAATACTGAAGCACAGGTGTTTTTTCATTTTTTCTCCTCCATCGATAATAAAGATCCCATGGATAAATATTTGGATGCATCCGAGACTGTAATGCCTGCACAACATTCCGCATAAGCGAAGCGGTCAACACAAAGGTGGTAAAATTGCCGGTATCCTTTTATTCTTTGGCGCAAGCCCCATCCACATCTTCATTATGTCATAACTTCCACCGCTTGTCAATAAGAAAATTATTTTATTTATTTTTTCAAAAAATAATAATCCAGACCGTATAATATGCATATCAGCCTGGATTTTTTAATATGAATTTCGGTTTTATTTTCCCGATGCTTTTTCGGAAAATATGTACGTCATACGTCCGAGCGGAGCGGCGTCGCCCTCGCGGTAGAAAGACCACACGCTGAGCTTTCCGTCCTCACGGGTGAAGCTGTCAGCCCACTTGAATTCAACGTCAACAAGGCTAGTCTCCCCCTCGAACGGAATGCCGAGAGCCGCACGCGGCACCTCTATCATCATTTCGCTTCCGGATATCTTCATGCGGCATGTTCCCACGCGCACCGATGTGCCGTCCGCACGCAGTGCAGAAAGCACCGCCATATCGCCCTCCGGAGCCTCAAGATTGACCGCAAAATCAAATTTTCCGACCCATTTTTCGGTATCGGTCCTGCCCGAGGAGATGAACAGAGTCATCTCATTGCCGGCTCCGGTCATTTTTATTTCATCGGCAGTGCCGGCATAGAAATAAAGGTTTTCAATATCTCTTGCCGCCTTGAGAGTGACAAAATCGTTAAGTCCCGCGGGCGTCTTGTACGGAATATTTCCAAAGCCGAACGCCGCACGCGCCTTTGTATCGTCGCTGTAATCCGTATAGCGCGCTGTTATGCCTTCCGCATTCCACCGGGCGAAGTCGCCGGTAATGTCTATACGGTTGATGCCGCCGACATCCACACGCGCCGCAGTGCCCTTGTAGCGGCGGATATATTCTGCCATCTGCATATAGTAGTTGTCTCCGAAAAGACCCGCCATAGGCTCGGCGTCGCGGCTCGTGTTTGGGTCGCAGCAGTCAACAAAGAATATCGGCGTAGATGTGGTCGGCTTTTGACGCTGAGCCACCCATTCGTTCCAGCCGGTAATGAATATCATTTCGGGATCGACGCTGAGCGCCCATTCCCATTGCTCCGCAAAATTGTAGCCGTAAAGCACTGCATCGGGCGAGGTATCGTTGGCTCCGTTATGC
>CATYWI010000206.1 GCA_958414155.1 uncultured Anaerotruncus sp.
GTTATCGCATTCTCATTATAGCATTTATATGTGACAAGCGTGTGCCGTAAAAGTGAAAAAATGCGTCCGGATGCGGTCGCAGGGCTATTTTTTTCCCTTTTGCGCTCCGCGCCGGACCTCTCCGGGCGTACAGCCCATGACTTTTTTGAACATTTTATTGAAGCTGACGGTGCTGTTGAAGCCGCAGGAGAATGCAATGTGCGCTATGGTGTCGGAGGTGTTTTTGAGCATATCCACGGCGCGCAGTATGCGCATCGACTGGATATAGCTGTACGGCGATATGCCGTTGAAGTGGCGGAACCAATAAAGGTAGCTGTTTTTGGACATATTCGCCATGCGCGCCAATGTGTCAAGGTCCAGCTTTTCCGCGAGGTTCATATTGATAAACTGTATGGTGGATGATATCGCCGCGTGATTGTCGCTGCGGTACGCCGACGCGCCGTCGCCGGGGCAATTGCTGCCCACGTACCTTCCCACCGTTACGCAGAGAGTGAGCAGGAGGGCAGTCATCATTTCATCCGACTTGAATTCACGGTTCCCGCTCTCGGCAAGCATATCCTCAAGTATGCGGCGCACGCGCTCCGCCTCGTCGGTGCCGGAGAGGATGTGGGTGAGTCCGGAGGTGCGGAAGAATATGCCGTCAAAGCCGGAGAACAGCCCCTCCTGCATCAGCAGCGAGGGCGAAAAGTGGACCTTCAGTATCTTCATTGCACGGTCGGGCGCAATGCCGGTTATGCGGTGGATTATATTGTTGCTGAAAACAAACACGTCGCCCGCGGATATATCATGGACTGTGCCGGCAACGCTGTATCTGCCGTTCCCGTCAAGAATGCAGTCTACCTCAATAGTCGAGTGGCAGTGCGGCGCGGACATAACGTCGCCGCTGTTTTTCTCAGTAACGCAGGATACGCTTATCATGCTATCGCCTCCGTGTGCAGGTATTGATAATATTATAACATATAAGCCGTCCCAAGTTAAAACTATATCACATGACGATAAAACAATATCACAAACCGTGCATTGCACGGTTTGTGATATTGTTTATAGAACGCCGTTGGTGTCACGTGAGCGGCGCGCGCAGCAGCGACTCGGTGCGTCCGTCGTATTTTGAGAATGAGTAGCTGAGAAAATCGCGGTGGAACATATCTATCATGTTGTAGTACCGCTCATGAGTGCGCCAGCCCTGATCGACCGAACCTTTGCCGACATTTACGATTTTGGAATTGGGGAATTTTTCGCGCAGGGCATCCACGCGCTTTGCCGAGGCGCCGCAGGATTCAAGCCATACGCGCTCAAGCAGCGGGAGTCCGTAGAGCGGGGAGAGGTCCCATATATTGTAGTTGTAGCTGAGGTTGATATCGACCAGCTCGCGGCACTCGGCGAGCGGTGAAAGGTCTGAAACGCGGTTTACAAAAAACTCAAGATAGTGCAGATGACGGAGGTTTGAAAGCGGCGTAAGATCGGTGACTTTGTTATCTGCAATTATAAGCACACGAAGTTCGGTGAGGTATTCGCCGATCACCGTGAGATCTGTTATCGCCTGATGTCCTATGTCGAGCGCGCGCAGGTCGGTGCAGTATTTCAGCACCTCGATATCCTCGTTTGTGAGCCTTACGTAATTGAAATTGTGGATAAGCACCGAAAACGCAACGGCGTCGGTCATGAGCGACCATTTTCCCATATAGAGACGCCATACTATCTTCACGTTTTCGTATTCGTCGCGCAGCGCAGCCATCTCTTCGTTTGAAATGCCGCAGTCGCTCATATCAAGATATTTAAGCTGAGGCAGCAGCTCTATCGCCGCGCGGACCTCGTCAAGGTCCTTCACCTCGGCGCCGCCAAGGTCGGCGGTCTCGGCGGCGGGATCGATCCCGCGTCCGGCAACGCAGATATCCCAGTCGAACGCAAGAGTGGGGAAGGCGCGCACAAGCTCAAGCTGATGTATCGCCGAAAGCGGGCAGTTTTTCATGCATACGCTTTCAAGAAAGGGCATGAAGGCGAGCTTTTTGGCGAGAGACGCGTCGGGGGATGTGCCGGATATATCAAGGGTCGTGGCGTCGTCGCGGGCGGTAACGCCGTAAAAATCGCAAACACCTACCATTTCAAATTCTATGTCGGGGTATTTTGCGATCAGGTCAAGCTTTGTCTCGACGGGTACCGTCAGCACTCTGCCGAGCGTAAGACGGCGGAGAGAGGGGAAATTCGCGAGCGCCCCGACAAGCTCGCCGACGCCGGCGGCATTTCCGCCGGAGAGGTCTATCTCGGTGGCATCGTCACGCACGCTGACTCCGCAAAGCTCGTATATCGCAACAATATTGAATTCAATGTCCGGAAAGGCACGGCAAAGGCTTGCGCGCGCGGATGCGGGGATAGGATCATCCTTGCCGAGAGATACGCGCTCAAGCTGCGGAAAATGACAGAGAGCGGCAGCCAGTTCAACTATATCGATGGGGGCGGCGTTGGAAAGGTCTATCTCGCGGCTGTCCTCGCGCAGTATAAGACCGCACACGCGCCGTGTTGCCGTAAGCTCAAACTCAACATCGGGATATTTCCCGCACAGCTCGTCACGCTCCTCCGAGGTCAGCGGGTGCCTGCGGTCAAACGATACGCGCCGCAAGTCGGTCATATATGGCAGAGCGGCAAGCAGCTCGCCCGAATCGGGGACTTCGACGTCGGTAAGATCGATCTCCGGCGCATCGGTATCGACCGTCTTGCCGTAAAGCGTTACGCAGGATGTAAAGCTCAGCTCTGTGCCGGGAAAGCGCACCCTGAGCTCCGCCGCTCTTTCGGCGGGAACGCGGTATCTGCCGAGGCTGACGTATTCCAGCTTCGGGAGTAGGGCAAGATTCTCTTCAAGCTCGTCAATACTTGTTATTTCATCGCCGGAAAACGCGACCGAACGGGTGTTTATGTCAATCATCTGACCGTATATTTCCACACGCGCCGACGATTCGGTTACGATCTGTAAGGCAGCTGCAAGGATCATGACTGCCAAAACAACTAAAATGATTCTTTTTTTCATAGCTGCTACCCTCCGTCTCAGACGATCTGAATATTATGCTAATCGTCCTAAAAATGGTTTCTGTTATATTCAGTATACCATGTCTTATTGAAAAAATCAACACTTTTCGGGGAGCAAAAAAAGATTTTTTTGGACGAAATTTATATATCGGAGGAGAAAAAAGTGATATACGGCGGGGAATTTAGTTATGATAAGATTTCGAGGTTCTGTTGCCACGCCTCACCAAGCCGCCGCAGGCGGCTTGGTCAAAGTTATTTTAATGTAAGGTAGATTTCCGCTGGCGCGGAAATCTTCATTATTCTTCGTAGAAATAAAAACAGGGAGCAGAAGTGACTCTGCTCTCTGTTCGCCGGGAAGTTACTTCATGTTTTGAAGAAACTTAAGATGTGGCGTTTGATATAAATCTGTACCCACTTCACTGACAAGCTACTTCATGTTCAGATATAACTAAATCCGTGTAGTAGATATGAATCTGAACTTGTTTCGCCATCGGGGTATGAAGCTCAAAATCTGAAGCAACTTCACCCGAGTTCAAAATTCAACCGGCGACTGCTTGGCGCCAGGCGTTTATAGTGAAGGTCTT
>CATYWI010000207.1 GCA_958414155.1 uncultured Anaerotruncus sp.
GATGACGTTCGGATTGGCGCGGTCGCCGCCCATGGCGAGCTTTACGCGCTCGGCGAGGATCGCACGCTCCTTGTAAACGCAGCAGCGCATCGTGGGGGTGGTACCGGGAACGATCTTCATCGGTATGTCAAGGACCGACTCAAGAAGCGTGTCGTTCCACGCCTCACGCGCGACCTCGCGCAGGACCTTGTATTTGAGATGCTGAACTTTGGTATCGAATTTTCTCATATTTGAATTATCCTTAAAAATAAATTACCTTTATCCGTTTGCCCATCTGCCTGAGGCATTTTGAAAGATCCTCGACCAGATTCATTTTTATGCTGAAGTTTATCGGCAGATCGGGATTCTGATGCGCGGGGTTTATCGCCCTGCCGACAAAAAAGTTTATGTCGGTGGCTTCCTCAAACAAAAGACGGCTTATCTGTGACGCGCCGTCGCGTCCGAGACTCCATTTTTCATATTCCCGGTTGCCTGCAAGATAATCGCGGGCATATGCGAGTACCTTATTTACGGTTATAACGCCCTCTGTGACAAGATCTACGCCTTCAAGCTCGGCGGTCGGCGGCACGTCGGATGCTTCAAAATTGAGGCTGGGACGAAGCGGCTTGCCGAGATATTTGGCGGCGATGGATGATGTTGTTCCGCCGCACACTATGTGCTTGCCCTCTTTTGAGAAAAAGAGGGACATCATGCGGTCGCAGTCGTCGCGGTTTGAGGGCGGACCGAAGAGCATATTCATCGGCACGCGGCGGCGTATGCGTATCACGGCGGCAGTTGCATCGTCTCCCGGCTTGCCGCCGTAAAGACGGTCGCATTCGTCCACAAGAATGGTGGAGAGCGTTTTTGCGGTGTATCCGACCTCGGATATCGTCTCAAGGAATTCGATTATCTCCTCACGCTTCCAGCCGAAGTTGTAGGAAAGTCCCATTCCGGCATGGGGACAGCCGTCGCTCATGGCTACAAAAATGTCATTCTCGCACAGCTTTATCGAGGAACGGAATATCCGCTTGCCGCCTATCTGCATTTCGGTCATGGGGTAATCGTAATTTTTGCCGCCGCGCAGAAGTATGACCGGCGGATTGTCGTACTGGATGACCTCGGCGTCGGTGCTGTTTTCGATATGGATGATGGTAAAGGTGGAATACGCCACACCGCGCACCGAGCATATCGGCAGCGTGGCGGCTATCGTTTCAACGCAGTCCTCAATGGAAAGTCCCTCAGCCATCATGGTGGAGATTATCTTTGAGGTCAGCGTGGAGAGGATGCTGGCTTTTACGCCGCTGCCCAGTCCGTCGGCAAGCACTATCACCGATGAACGTTCGCCTTCCTCCACAACGTCTACACGGTCGCCGCAAAGCTGCTCACCGAAGTGGTTTATGCTTTTGTAGCCGATATCGGCACATAAATCATTCATCGGAAATCGACTCCTTCAGTTTTGTCAGTGCGATCTTGGTTTCCGCAGCGGTCTCGCCGAGCAGGGAGGCTATCTCCTGAACTATCCGCATCTGCTTGTCAACCACGCGGTCGGCTATCTCCACCGTCTGGCGGCTTATGCTTTCCTTCTTTTCGCGCTCGTTTTCCTCGTCGGTCACATCGCGCATGATACATATCAGAAGGTTGTTCGTCGCGTCGTATACCACAGTCTGCTCAACGTATTTTTTGTATTCCGCAAGGTAGGTGCGCTCGTTGCGCACGGCGCGGTGCGATGTGAGCACGCGCATGAATATTTCGGGGTCAAGAATACGCACTACCTGGTCGCCGAGCACATCGGAGGCGGAGCGGATGTTCATAATGCGGCGCGCCGCTTCGTTTATCTGCTGCACCTCAAGGCTCTCGTTGAGAACGATAAGACCGTTCGGGGTGTTGCTCACGATGCTGTCGGAAAAGCTCTCGGCTTTTTCCTTGAGGTAGGGCAGGCACATGGATATCTCCGCTTTGCCCTGGAATATCGCCACTGCCTTGGCGCGGCAGGAATCATATCCGCACGAACCGCAGTTCAGCTCGTCCTCCGGGTGGGTCTTGCCCATCTTTTTGAGGATCTCCGTTATCTGTGCTTCGGTGGGAACGGGCGCGGTGTCGGTAAGGGGCGGGAAGGAATGGCGCAGCTCCATGGGATCCGGCTGTTCGACAACGAACTGCTGTCTGCCGGCGTAATTTGCCACAGCCATGTAGCCCATTACGGGAGTGCGGTGGTATTTTTCCATTACGGGACCGTCGATGCAGCTGCCCGCGCAGGCGGACATTTCTATAAAGCAGCGATGTATCTTGCCGCTTTCAATGTCGTGCAGCGCCGCGATACAGTTTTCGATACCGTCAACGGCGAGGTATGTATAGCCGGTCATGTCGCGCTTCATGGTTTTGAGTATGCCGCCCGCAGTGGGGAAGAAGCGCGCGCGGCTGTGGTCGTCAGAGTCCATAACGTGCTCAGGCTCAATGCCTGCGCTCTTCAGCCAGCCGGTAAGCTCCTCAAAGGTCAGCACGGCATCGACCGCGCCGCCGCTCTTCTCGGCTTCGTCCTTTTTGGAGACGCAGGGACCGACAAAAACGGTCTTGCAGCCGGGGTGCTGTCTTTTCAGTTCCGAGCAGTGCGCCACCATCGGGGATACCACGTCCGCAAGATAGGGCAGTTCGGCGGGGAAGTATTTCTGTATCAGCAGGTTTATGGAGTGACAGCAGGAGGAGATAACGATGTCATGTGTCTTCTCGGCAAGCATGCGCTCGTATTCGGTTTTCACTATTGTTGCGCCTATGGCAGTCTCTTCGACTCCGGCAAAGCCGAGACGGCAGATAGCCGCGCGCATGGCTTCAATGCCGGTGCCGTCATAGTTTGCGATAAATGACGGCGCAAGGCTTACGTATACCGGCGAGCCGGACTGAAGCATCACCTTTACCTTTTCAAGGTCGCTTACTATCTCCTTGGCGTCCTGTGGACATACCACAAAGCACTGACCGCACAAAATGCATTCCTCAGGGATTATGTGCGCCTGGTTGCCTGAAAATCTGATCGATTTTACCGGGCAGTGGCGTATGCATTTATAGCAGTTCTTGCAGTTTGATTTTTTAAGCGTAAGACATACCGACATCAGGCGTCCCCCCTGTCAGCGCGTACTGCGCTCATTATTTTGTCGTTCCAGAACTCACGGAAATTTTCACGGGTTATGCCGGTGACTATCTCGTCGTTTACCGTTACCGTGACTCCGATGCGGTTGCACTTGCCGGTGCAGAAGCTGCCGGTAAGGGCGATGTCGTCATCAAGATGCTCGGCGGCGATGCTTTCCTGCATCATTCGTACTATGTCGGAGGAGCCTTTGAGATAGCAGGAGCTTCCGACGCATATCTGAACTATTACCATGGGAATATATCTTGAGATCGGATGAATATCCGTTCGGCGCCTGACTTATGCAAGACGGGGAGCTACCGTCTCGTTCCAGAAGTTTCCCACGGTCTCGGGACTTACCGAGAAAAACTCGTCGTCAACGGTAACGCATACGCCCATCTGACATTTGCCCATGCAAAATGTTCCCGCAAGCTCATCGCGGTCGCCTACGCCGTTCTGCTTGATGAGGTACTGGAGCTGCTCAACTACC
>CATYWI010000208.1 GCA_958414155.1 uncultured Anaerotruncus sp.
GGGCTTCATCCGCGAGTAGGGAAAAAGGATCCTCCGCGGGTAAACGTGCAGCCTGTTGCGGTTGCCCGCCTCGCGGTATGCGGTGCATTCGCCGGCATAGTGCCCGTCCACATACAGATTAAGTATCACCGTTTTCCCGCCGCCATCCGCGGCGATTCGGAAACTTACTTCCGGCAATCTTTCAAGTTTCGTTTCATTTATCATTTTCATGTGTACTTCTGTGCATCCGGATATGCGGCTATCAGTTTTTGATAGATATCAGGATAATTTGTTTTGATGAAAAGAACCGTACCGCGATCCATCAGGTCCTTGGCCGTGATATAGCCGAGCCGTATAAACTGCGGTTCTTTGTTTGTATTCTGCTTCTTGGTGTTGATCGGGAATTTGAAATAGATTGGATGTATCGGCGCACCATATTCGTCAAGAACCGAAAAAACATCATAGATGCTGAACCATTGAAGAGGATTCACTATGTCAATATCTCCCATGTCATGACTGTGAAAAGTCATACCGTGCAGTTTGGCGGCTTTCATTCGTCGAGCACTTTCGTTTGCCCTTACGCCAACGAACGCCAGGTCATGGGTCGAAGCGTATTCTCGGACCGAATCAAAGAATACGCCCGTTTTGCCGAAGTCGCGTTTTTTCTTTTCATTGACATATTCGAACGCGCTTTTCTTTGACTGATACACATACAAGGGAATTCCGGTCATTGCGCTGACCTGGCGGCAGACTTCAAGTGTTTCCGGAAATGATGCATCCGAAATATGGCTCCATAGCGTGCACTTTGCACGCTGCGCAGCGTTCAACGCTTCATTCACTATAAATGCCATTGCCACACTATCCTTGCCGCCACTTAGGGCTATATATGGATTTTCGTGTGTTGCAAGTTGGTCACGGCATACTGCAATTGCTCGCTCCTTCCGACGCTTGTAAACGGTTAGGCGGCTGTTGAGCCGCCCAGCCCGTAAAAAATCATTAATGTCCATTTTCACACCTCGATCGGCACGTAGCAAAGACGTTTATTCTGTGCTTTCCAGTATGGCGGTTTCACGGCATATTCCATAACCGGATAACTTAACGCTGTTTCGGCTTCTTCAATCGGCAAAGGTCGCATAAGTCCATTTTGTGGGTGAAACAGTGTATAATCGTTCTCAATGTCTTCAACAGTCCATTTATCAACGAACCCGAACCCCATTGAATTCTTTTTCCCAAATGCGGGAATGTAAGAAAGCAGCTCTGCGACCTCAGCCTTGTGTCCAATCGCATAAAATGTGACATCCCCGTTTCGCACTGTGCGTATCACGCATGGAACGCGGTATGCGCGGTAAATTCCAACGCTTGAACTGACCACGCCCTTGTCTTTGTCCAAATAATCAATTTTGTCTGCCGCGAAGAAGTCGGGGCGCTTGTTGTAGCACTCGACCCGTTTGTCAATGCATTGATATATCCCGCGGCTCGCAGCCCATCTGTTGTCAGGCAGTTGCCTTAACGGTAAACCGATATACCCGTTCCAGCGTGCGATTCCGCCATCGCACAATACATCCGGCGCATTTTTCGCAAACCACGCATGATATAAAATGCTGTCAAACATTATCACGCCGTCCGCAGAATTAATTCGCGCGTCAACCAAATGTGCGGTGATCTTCAGCGGCGTACACTTGGGCTTGCTCATTTTTTCGCCGTGCCGAGCAAATGAATCCAATTCTGCGATTCATCCGCTGTAATGAAATCGTTATAGGCTGCTATCAGATCTCGCGCATCTGCCGAGACAGCCAACTCATCATTTTTCAGCGTCATTATGCTTACGCCGTTTTCATCGGTGATAACGGCATCAAATGCGCCGAATCCTTTCGCGCTCATTCCGCCGAGGCGCGCGGGCTTCCGGAACCATTCGGCAAAAGCATTAAGCAGCGCGCCGAATTCCAGCATCGACTCGTTGACAAGGACCATCGACTGACGTAGCGATGTGCCTGCTGCCATATACTGCACGCTGAATCGCATCTGCGTACTCGCTTGCTTATCCTTGGTTGGTTCTCCGCTTGAATTTTTATCGACATAATTGTTCAACACATCGTTTTTGCCGTCATCCGTGCGGGTGAATTCAATTTCATCGATTATGTTGCGCCATGATGTGCCATCCGGTTCGATTCCCAGCATTTCGGCAGCTTCGTCGCACACGGGATATAAAAATCCCGACATTATTTTTCCGGACATTATCATCGTTCCGAGACCGCCACCGAAAACAGAAACAATAGGGAAGTGCTCGCGCACCATTTTCGCGCGTTCAATATCATCCTTGGAACTTCCGGATATATTTCCCCCCGAAAAAAGCACGTTGAAAATTTCGATAGATACCTTCTTCCCGATTTTATTCAGCAAGTGAGATGCTGCTGCGTCTCGCAGGCACCCGCGCACGGCGTTGCCGGTTATGACCGGCAACCGCCCGCCCTGCGTAAGGATCGTCTGAAAATAACTTCCGGTGCTCGCCACCTCGCCGATATGCGATACAGGCGAAGTCAGTTTGTAATCAATCGTAAGTTTCATCCTCTTTTTCCCCCATTAGTTTGTCGCGCTGAATTCGATCACGCACCAACATTGTCAGGTATACACCCTCCTGTTCGTAAAGCGGCAAAAGATTGTTGTCCTCGATTATGTGCAGTTTGTAATCCTTGACATTGCCGGAACATAATATTTCGCCGTCGGCAAGCTGCAGCATACCGCCTTCAGTAAGGTACGATGGCTTTATGCTTCCGATCTTTGCCATATGGCAGAAGTTCTGAACGAACTCCGCCGTTGTCCTGCTTTTCAGTGTCGCTCCCCTTATGTAGGACGTGCAGCGCGTCCAGGTGTCGATTCCGTTAAGGCTGCTGCTTTTGTCACGGCTACGGTACATCGCATATAAAAGCAATGCTGCTTTACCGTGATCTACGCTTTCAGTATCAAATCCAAATTGCATTTTGCTTCCTCCTCGGTTATGTTTAATTTTTGCCCGCAGTAAAGCGGGATTTGTATTTCCCGTGATAGCCGCAGCTCGCTATCCAAAAAATTCAGCGCTCTCTCACCGACTTTCCGATATACCTCAAAGCTTATTTCGCCGCGCCCCATTTGTTCCTTCCCCTGCCCCAATGCCATCATATTTTCAACAAAGGAAAAAAGCATTTCTTGCCGTTCACGGCTGGTGCATATTGTTTCGGTTTCGAGCTGCACGGCAAAAATGCCGTCAGATAAATTCTCGGGCGTTCTGTAAAACAAGTGCTTTTTTCGGTTGACCGTGATAATGAACTTGAAGGGTGTGACGTGTGCCCGCAGCAGATTTTCCTTGATTTCGCGCACATTGAAAAGCTGTATTTCACCGTTTTCAACGATGTATGAATAGAAGTACAGATTCAGCAACCGTGCACATTCCGGGCATATGTAATCGCCGTGAATATATGCCCAATCCGTGAAATTCCCCGAAACGCAGTCCTTGACCCGGCAACCGACATTTATTTCTTTGCCGCACACAGCACACTCGGTGGATCCGTTGATATCGTAAGCGGGGAAACTCTTCAGCTCCACCTCTTTCACAAAATCGTTTCC
>CATYWI010000209.1 GCA_958414155.1 uncultured Anaerotruncus sp.
CTGCGCAACGCTCGATAAGCTCTACCGCCGTACAAAATCAGAGCGCGTTGCAGGCTTCAGCAATGTGAGAACGCACATAACGGACAAGAACGGAGGTATGTGATATGAGATCGGAGCATACAACACATTCGCCGGATCGGATAATATCATATTTCCGTATGGAGCGGACGGCGCTTTTATTCACGACAATTACGGGTCTTATGTACAACTTCGGTCTGCTTGCAACACCGTGGTTTGAAGGGAAGCTCGCCGGATGCCTTATGGATATTCTCGGCGGGACCAAAAAGACCGTCGATATGCTCACACTGGTCATCTTCTACATACTGACGGTCTGTGTGGTGCAGGGTGCGCGCTATGTAAAGAGATTTTACGTACGCAGATTTGCCAACAACATAAACCGCAGCATGAAGAAAGTTCTTTACGCCAATCTTATCAACCTTGACCGTTCGGCATTCGGCAAGGACGGTACCGGCGAAGCTATGACCAAAGCGCTGTCGGATGTTGATGACTGCGCCGAAGGCATGCGCAAATTCACAACCGAGGTGTTTGATACCGGTGTGGCGCTTGTCGGATATATCGGCATGCTCATCTATTACGACCCGAAGCTTGCGCTGATATGCCTCATTTTCCCGCCGATATCATATATCATAGCCGAGAAAATGAAGTTTCTGGTCCAGCGCACAGGCGCTGAATTCAAAAAATCAGCCTCACGTCTCAATGCGGCGACGCTCGACCGTGTTTCAAACGCCGTAACCTACCGTATTTTCGGCTGTGAGAATCAACGCGGCAAAGACTACGAAGAGTATCTTTCCGATTATGAGAAAAAAGCGGTAATGCCGAACATTTGGGTCTCGTCCATGCCGGCGCTTTACCGTGTGATATGCATGGCAGGCGTCATCTTTATCATTTATTTCGGTTCGGCAAATATGCACCGCAGCGTAGGAGCATGGGATATCGCCGCATTCACAACATTCCTTTCATGCTATACCAAGCTCTCGGTCAAATCGTCCAAGGCTGCAAAACTGTTCAATTCAGTACACAAGGCAGAGGTCTCGTGGGAGCGTATAAAGCCGCTTATGAAGGACCCCGCGGTTCGCGATGATGTTACCGTCATGCCGCCCTGCGATGTAAAGATCAAGGACCTTTCATTTACATATCCGGACGGAAAGAAAATATTCTCCGGACTTTCGCTCGACGCTGCCCCGGGCGAGGTGATAGGCATAACCGGTCCCGTTGCATGCGGAAAATCCACCCTCGGAAGGGCGTTTCTCAATGAGGATCCTTACGGCGGTTCGCTCCGCGTTAACGGCAAGGAGCTTTCCGAAATGTCTGCTACCGAGCTGAGCGGTACCGTCGGATATCTCGGACACGATCCGGAACTTCAAAGCGATAATATCGAAAACAATGTAGCGCTCGGCGACAGTATCCCTACCGACAGATATCTGCACGATGTGCGCCTTGACGGAGAGATTGCCGAAATGCCTGATGGCAAAGCTACCTGCGTAGGCAACAGCGGCGTGCGGCTCTCCGGAGGGCAGGCACAGCGCCTGGCACTCGCACGGGCACTTTATCACAAGCGTCCGGTAATGGTGCTCGACGATCCGTTTTCGGCGCTTGACCGCCACACCGAGGAGGAGGTCTTTGACAATCTCCGCCGGGAATGCTCAGATTCCGTTGTTTTTCTTATATCGCACAGACTGTATATGTTCCCGGAAACAGACCTCATTATATGGATGGATAACGGCAAGACGATCTGCGGAACACATGAAGATCTGATGCAAAGCGTACCGCAGTATCGTGAGCTTTACAATATGCAGAAGGACGGTGAGGGAAATGAAAAAGAATAATGCTTTGGGTATTGTGATTGATACCGTAAAACGCAAATGGTTTCTTTCTCTTGGCGTGTTGGCATCTTTGGCGGCGTCTATCGTCATATCGCTCCTGCCGCCGCTTGTGCTCGAAGCAGTCATAAACGCCCTTGCCGACGGAGGCGATATTGACATCGGTCTTGCATTTCTGTATTTTGCCGCGGTCGCAGGCGACGGAATATTCGAATCGGTCCGCGAGGGGCTTCTTACGGTGTTCGGTCAGAAAATAACCCACGCAATGCGTAAAAGCCTTGAACACAAGCTCACCGCGATGAGTGCTGCCGAACTGACATCTGCCGATCCCGGCGCTGTCGTTTCGCGTTTTACGGGAGATGTAGATACCGTTGAATCGCTGTTCACATCCGGCGTCATAAGCATGTTTGCGGATGTTTGCAGGGTCATAAGCATTATGGCGATAATCCTTTCGCGCAGCACCGGTCTTGCGGCCATACTTCTTGCGATCATCCCACCGGTGTTTTTCATCACCCGTACCGTGCAAAAGCGTATGCTCAGCTCTCAGCTTGCCAACCGTGCGGCAGTCGCGCGTGTATCCGGTCACGTTCCCGAGACTATCCACTGCCTCAGAACGATACGCATGCTCGGCAAGGAAGAATACATGAAGAAGCGCTACGGAGAATATATCGACAAAAGCTATGCCGCTATCGAAAAAACCAATTTTTACGATGCAATATACTCTCCCATAATACTTATCTTCAACGCCGTTACGGTAGCGGTGGTTATGCTTATGTCAGCCTCCGGTAATCAGGTCGTGCTTAAATTCTTCGGAATGTCCGTAGGCACCGCAGTGGCGGTAATAAACTACATATCGCAGATATTCACCCCCATTGAAAGCATCGGCATGGAGATACAGACCGTGCAGTCTGCCGTTGCGGGCGTAAAGAGAATAAACGATTTTCTCGCCCTTCCGGAGCGTGAAATATACGCCTCCGACTCATCAAAGGCACAGCCCGGGAATCCGTCGGTCGAGCTTCATAACGTGACCTTCGGATACGACGAAAAAAATGTGCTGAACGATCTCTCGTTTACTGTCAACGAAGGTGAACAGGTCACGCTGGCAGGCCGCACCGGAGCAGGGAAAAGCACTGTCTTCAAGCTGATACTCGGTCTTTACAAGCCGTGCTCCGGCCATGTAACGATAGGAGGAAAGGATGCATACACCGTTGCAGATTCCGAAAGAAGAAAAATCTACGGCTGCGTTGAGCAGAGCTTTCACATGGTTCCCGGAAGCATACGAGATCAGATCACGCTGTTCGATCGCGAGATAACCGATGCGGATGTAGTCAGAGCGGCAAAGCTTGTTGGCCTTGACGATACAATACGTTCATTCGAGCATGGCTATGATACGCCGTGTACACCGTCAATGCTGTCTCAGGGACAGTGGCAGCTTCTTTCGATAGCACGCGCCGTGGCGGCAGATCCCCGCATTCTGCTGCTTGATGAAATAACCGCCAATCTTGACGCGGAAACAGAGGAAAAGGTGCTTGATGCGCTGAAGCGTGCTTCTGCGAGCCGCACAGTGCTTTCGATATCACACAGACTGTTTGAACATACAGGCGGCAGAATAATAAATATAGCTCCGTAAGCATCAAATAAACCGTGCCCATTGCAAAGAACGCACAAGTGTATTCTTTGCGGTGGGCGTTTTTTATGCAAAAAAACAATTGACAAATACCCCTATGGGGTA
>CATYWI010000210.1 GCA_958414155.1 uncultured Anaerotruncus sp.
TCTCCGGCAACGACAAGCGATTCCTTGTTTGCAAGCGCAAGATGCTTGCCGCTTTCTATCACTGCAAGCGTGGGGTCAAGTCCCGCGTATCCTATTATTGAATTTATTGCGGTGTCGGCATCGGAATCCGCTATCATTTCACATATACCGTCAACGCCGGAATACACCTTCGCATCAGTGTCGGCAAGCACCGTCCTCAGCTCCGCAGCCGCGCGCGGGTCTGACATTGCGGCAGCCGCCGCACCGAATTCGCGCACCTGTGCCTCGACAGTGCGCACATTGCTTTTTGCACAAATTGCACGGACAGAATACCCCCGTGCCCGTGCAACATCCGCCGCCTGTGTTCCCACCGAACCGGTGGAGCCAAGCAAGATCAGCTTTTTTTCTTTCATTGTCATTTCAGTTTTTCCCGTATTTCATCGGTATTCAGCGCATGAGTCCGAAAAACGACTCAAGCAGCAGCAATATGAGCGACACTGCCATGACCGAATCAAAACGGTCAAGCATTCCGCCGTGTCCCGGCAGTATCCTGCCGAAATCCTTTATACCATTGCTGCGTTTTATTGCCGACATCAAAAGGTCGCCCGCCTGTGCCACTGCCGAGGTAAATATACCGCCGATGATGAAAACTACATAATCCGGCTTTACACCTGCATATCTTTCAAGCACCAGAGCGTAAACGAGGAATGAAAGCGCGCAGAAAAGAATGCCTCCGAGAGAACCCTCAACAGTCTTTTTGGGACTTATGGCAGGTATCAGCTTGTGTTTACCGAATATCCTGCCGCAAAGATATGCGAATATATCGGTAGACCACGCTCCTATAAATATCAGAAGACAGATATAATGCCCCGCACTGCCGCTGTCGCAAAGCAGTACGATGGACATGAACGCAAGTATGACATAGCTTCCGACCGTTCCGGCGCCGCACGCAGCCTCAAGCGTGACCTTTCCTTTTGAAAAGGTAAACACCGTCAGCACTACAAGCAGGATAAGTCCCATTACCGCAAGTGCGCCGCCGAGGAACATCTCGCGCTCAAGATACCTGGCGGCAAAGGGCGCGGCGCCCGCCGCAATATACAGCGGAACGGATATTAGCACGTTCTTTGAAAGCCCGAAGCAGCGCAGAAGCTCAAACTCCGCCACAACGGCTATGAAGGAGAACAGAAGCGGAAAAAACACCGTATCCATTCCCCAAAGCATAAGTGGTATCAGTACTACCGCCATACAAAGCGCGGTTATGGTTCTTTTTAACATCGTCTGTTACGAAGACTCAGACTCCGCCGAATCTTCTCTTTCTTTTATTGAATTCCTCGACCGCAAGGTCAACGTCGCGCGGCGTCATATCCGGCCACAGCACATCTGTCGCATAATATTCCGCATACGCAGACTGCCAAAGAAGAAAATTCGACAGTCTCATTTCCCCGCCCGTGCGAACTATAAGATCCGGGTCGGGCAGTCCGGCAGTATAAAGCGCGCCGGAAATATCAGCCTCGGTGATATTTGTTTTTCCTTCTTCCGCAAGGCGGTTGAAGGCGCGGACGATCTCGGCTCTGCCGCCATAGTTCAATGCGATATTGAGCTGCAGGCGATTATTTTTTGTCCGCTCCACAAGCGCGTTTGCGCGGCGCTCAAGCTCCTCTCCGAGACATGATATGTCTCCGAGAAAGCGCATACGTATGTCGTATTTATCCGCCGTTGATTCGCACTCTCTGAGGTAATCACGGAACAGCTTCATTATCGATCGCACCTCGTCCTCGGGACGCGACCAGTTTTCGGTTGAAAATGCGTACACCGTAACACATTCTATGCCGATATCGCCGCAATAATTTATTATCTCACGGAATTTTTTTGCACCCGCAACATGACCGGCACTGCGCGGCAGACCGCGCTTTTTTGCCCATCTTCCGTTGCCGTCCATTATAAACGCAATATGGCGCAATCCGTGCCCCTCTGCGGTTTTGACCGCAGAGGGGGATGTATTTTTTTCTGCCATTTGAGATGTCCTCAGATGGACATGATCTCCTTGGACTTTCTGGCAACTACATCGTCAACGACCTTGATGTACTTGTCGGTCAGATCCTGGACCGCCTTCTCGGACGCCTTCTGCTCGTCCTCTGTCATCTCAGAATCCTTTTTCATCTTCTTGCAGACATCGTTGGCGTCGCGGCGTATATTGCGGACGGCGACCTTGGCTTCCTCTCCCAGCTTCTGGACCTGCTTTACAAGCTCTTTGCGTCTTTCCTCGGTAGGCTGCGGAAAAACGAGGCGGATAACGTGTCCGTCATTTACGGGCGTAATGCCGATATCGGATGCGAGGATCGCCTTTTCCATCGCCTTGAGCGTGGAGGGATCGTAGGGAGCGATAGTGACGGTCTTGGCATCGGACGCCTTGACATCTGCCATATTGGTTATGGGGGTGGGGGCGCCGTAATATTCAAATGTAACGCGGTTTACCAGCTGGGGATTTGCCTGTCCCGCACGGATAACGTCAAGATCGCTTTCAAAAGCCGAGATCGACTTTTTCATTTTCTCCTCATATGCTTTGGTGTCGAGTTTCATATCAAGTTCCTCCTGTGTTATGTTATATGTTGATTTATTTTCTTACGATGACGGTGCCGCCGCATTTACCTTCAACGGCACGCTTGATGTCGGCAACATCCTCAAGTTTGAATGCCACGGCGGGCGGTCCGAACTCGGCGCCCATCGCGGATGCGGTGAGGTCGATGCCGTGCAGATCGCGTTTTACCATATCGGAATAACCGATCTCGTCAAAGAGCTTTGCATCGGGATTTTTGCGCGGGTCGCTGTCGTATATTCCGTCTACATTCTTTGCAAGCAGAAAAGCATCTGCGCCTATCTCTATGGCGCGAAGCATTCCGGCTGTATCCGTAGAGAAATACGGGCACCCTGTTCCGCCTCCGAAAATGACGATCCTGCCCTCGGCAAGAGAGGCAAGCGCACGCTCCGGGCTGTAATATTCGGCATACGGCATCATATCGGTCGAGGTGTATACAGCCGCCTTGCCTCCGGCGCGTTCAACGGCATCGGAAGCCGCCAGCGCATTTATGACCGTGGCGAGCATGCCCATATGGTCGGCGGTGACACGGTTCATACCGCCGCCCTGTCTGCCGCGCCAGATGTTGCCCGCACCGAAAACGACTGCGGTCTCAACCCCTGCGGCGGATATTTCAACAAGCGTTGCGGCTATGCGGTCAAGAAAGTCGAAATCTATGATACCGTCCTTACCGGATATCGCCTCGCCGGACAGCTTGAGAAGCACTCTTTTGTATTTAGGTTCAAACATGTGGAAGCCCTTTCTGCATTCAAAATCACATACACTTATATTTTATATTATTTTCGCGTTTTTGTAAACACCCAAAACGATATTTTTGCACTTTTTCCCGCTTTTTTTCGTTAATTTTCCCTGAACGCAGACAAAAAAAGGGTGTTAAAAAACTCAAATTGAGTTTTTTAACACCCCCATTGCGTCAGCGCGGCAACAGCACGGTCCCGATAATGATCGTTTCCGCCAAGGACTCCCCCCATCGACATGATTGAAGGGATATCTCTCG
>CATYWI010000211.1 GCA_958414155.1 uncultured Anaerotruncus sp.
TCCGACCTTATTCAGAGACAGGATCCCCGCTATGCTTCCTGCGCCGTAGGCGACATGAAAGATCGGGAAAAGCCCTGCGAGCTTAAAGAACTCGCCCGCACACGCGGCGAGCTTTGCCGAGAATATCGCATCCAGTGCGAGATAAGCCGCAAGCTCGGCTGCGAGCGCCCACAAAAACAGGTTCCGCAGTGCGCCGAGAAAGGGCAGCGCTATAAGTCCCGCCAGCGGCAGCACTATCAGCGACAGCACAAAACCACACGGCACGAAATGCCGCAGGCGCATCGAGCCGGGACAGAGCTTTGACGTTATTATGTTCCACTTGCCGTTCAGAAAAGCCATTTTCGCTATCCCTTTCACGGTATCGCGGCAGTAATACGCCAGCTTTATTTCATTTGAAAGATATATTTTCCCTCCGTTGTGGATTATCCTGTAATTCATCTCGCTGTCCTGATTTCGCGTCAGGCGCTCGTCATACAGACCCACACGGTCAAAAACATCCCTTTTGAACGCGCCGAACGGCACGGTATCGACATATCCGTCGCCGGCTCCGGTGCGGAAACCGGAATTGCCCACGCCAAACCTTGACGAAAGCATTTTTGCGATAGTTTTTCCGGTTTTCGTGCGTGCGCGCGTCTCAATCGCGCCGCCCACGTTATCGGCTCCGGTGCGCTCCAGCACCCGCACGCAGGCGGAAAAATAATCCGGCGCGTACACGGCGTGTGCGTCAAGTCTTATTATATACTCGCTGTGCGAGGCACGTATGCCGAGGTTCATCGCATACGGCACGGTGCGGTCGGGATTTTCAATTATATTTATCAGCCCCGGATGCTCCGCGCGATACCCCTCAAGTATTTCCACCGTGCGGTCCTGCGACATACCGTCCACAAAAAACCACTCCATCCTGTCCTTGGGATAATCCTGTGCCAGCATCGAGCGCACGCACTCGTCGATATACCGCTCCTCGTTATACACCGGCACTATGACCGATACGAACGGCGCGCCTTCCGTTTTTGTTTCCATTTTGTCTTTGTCAGCCATTTCAGTTCTGTTCCGTCTTTTTCTCACCCGCGGGATGCTCCGAATAATCCTTTCCCGCCACTGCGAGCACCGTCCTCACCATCGTTTTTATATCTCCGACAATGCTGAAGTTCCTTACCGATTCCAGATTATACTTCATTTTTGCGGGCAAAAGGATATTCACGTAATCCTCCTCGGGATTGTCCGAGCCGTCAAACATTGCCGCCTCGTCCTTGAATCTTATACTCGCCTCCGACGTTATCCCGGCGGGCATGAGCAGCGTCGCGTACATTTCCGGGGTATACCGTGCGACGAATTTCGGCACCTCCGGGCGTGTTCCGACAAACGACATATCTCCCGCCAGCACATTAAACAGCTGCGGCAGCTCGTCAAGCCGGCATCCGCGCAGCAGTCTGCCCACTCTTGTTATCCGTCCGTCGTCGCCGGACGTCACTGCGGGACCTACTCTGTCGGCATCTGCGCGCATCGTTCTGAATTTTATGATCCTGAACTCGCGGCAGAATGTCGTCACGCGCGTCTGACGATAAAATACGCCGCCGGGTGAGTCGATCGCTACGGCGGCGGCAATAATTATCATAAGCGGTGCCAGCAGAATTATCAGCATCAGTGCCGCGGTAACGTCAAATATTCTTTTTACGACCAATCCCACACGGTGCTTTTTCAGTGCATCCCAATACACCCGCACCTCCGGGATTTCTTTTATGCTCGGGGGGAGTTTCTGCGGATTCATAGCTTCATCCCCCGATGATGTAATAAATGCAAATTCATATCTACTTTCCGTCTTTAGTTTTTTGATCTCGGGTGACGTTTCTGCAAATTTGTAGCTTCATACCCCGACCGTGAAACGAGATCAGAGTCATATCTACTACACGACCATAGTTACATCTGAACATGAAGTACCTTGTCGGTGAAGCATGAACAGATTTTTATCATATTTCACGTCTTAAGTTACTTTTGAACATGAAGTAACTTGTCGGTGAGGCAAGTGCAGATTGATGTCTGATCACCGTCTAATGAGGAAAATTCAAAGATTTTCGCGTCAGCGGAAATCTTCCTCACATTATAATAACTTTGGTCAAGGCGCGTAAAATTCTACAACAGAACTTTGACCAAGACGCCGCAGGCGGCTTGGTGTGGCGGGGTAACAGAACTTCGAAATCTTATAAAACTAAATACCCCGCCGGCGATATATCACTTATTATATCGTGAAGGTATCTTTCGTGCGGAAGCATTTTACACCTGCCTCACCGAAATGTGATCTGAATTCTCACACTCTTACGGCTGCGCTTACACGTTCAAGCTCATGCGAGAACGTTTTAACGATATACTCCACATCCTCATCCGAGAGCTTTGTGTGCAGCGGCAGAGTTATCTCATTCTCATACTGCCGCCATGCGTTGGGGTAATCGGCGATATCAAATCCGAGATCCCGGTAAGCCGTCAGCATCGGCAGCGGCTTGTAATGCACATTGCACGCCACACCGGCGTTTGCCATATTATCTATGATCCTGCGCCGCTCGGCGTCTCCGATGCCCGGAACACGCACAAGGTACAAATGCAGGCTCGTTTTTGCGCCCGGCTCAAAATGCTCAAGGCGCTTTATCCCGAAGGGCAGAAAAGCCTCGTCGTACCGACGCACTATCTCGCGTCTGCGTTCAAGCAGCTCCGCATACCGGTCAAGCTGACCCAGACCTATGGCTGCAAGCGTGTCCGGCATATTGCACTTGTATCCGGTGCAAAGCACGTCGTATTCCCACGCGCCGTGCATATTTTTGTGCATCGCGTCCTTGCTCTGACCGTGCAGTGACAGCAGCATATACTGTCTGTACACTTCGTCGTCGTCAAGCCCGCGGCGGGGGAGCCATGTCACGGCGCCGCCCTCTCCGGTCGTCAGGCATTTAACGGCATGGAAAGAAAATGTCGTAAAATCGGCAAATCCGCCGGACTTCACACCGCCGCGCTCCGCGCCCATTCCGTGTGCGGAATCCGCCACCACTATAACGCGGTCCCACAGCGCCTGGATAGCGTTCCGCGGATGATAAAGCGCCTTTTTTGCCTCAAGCGCCGCATAAATACGGTCATAATCGCACAGCCTGCCGCCGAGATCGACCGGAATTATCACCTTTGTTCGTTCCGTTATCGCGTCGGCAATAGCGTCGTAGTCAATTTCAAAGCTGTCCGGCGCACAGTCGATCATAACGATCTTCGCGCCGACGTGCGCCACCACGGCGGCGGTCGCGGTGTAGGTGTACGCGGGGACTATCACCTCGTCGCCCTCGCCTATCCCAAGCAGGCGGAGCGTCAGCTCTGCGGCTGCGGTCTGTGAATTGAGGCACGCCACGCGGTTGCTTCCGATGTACGCGGCAAGGCGTCTCTCAAGCAGCTTCGTGCGTTCGCCGGTGGTTATCCAGCCGGATCTCAGCGCATCGATCACGTAGTTTATCTCGACCTCGGTGATATCCGGGGGCGAAAAGGGAATTATTCGTTTGTTATTGTTATTTTCCATTTTTTCTTTGTACGGCTCC
>CATYWI010000212.1 GCA_958414155.1 uncultured Anaerotruncus sp.
GGAGCTTTCGGTCCTCATTCCCTGCTTTTTAGCGGAAACGCGCACCGATGCGCCCATAAAGTTTGCGCTTTCAAACACTACGGTAGCAGTCTCATCGGTTATCTCGCTGTTTGCTCCACCCATGATGCCGGCAAGCGCCACAGCCTTTTTATCGTCGGCAATGACGAGCGTTTTGGCGTCAAGGAGATGATCCTTATCGTCAAGCGAGCGGAAATTCTCACCCTCGGCAGCGCGGCGCACGGTGATCGCCGAACCGTCAAGGCACTTATAATCAAACGCGTGCATCGGCTGACCGTATTCAAGCATGACATAGTTTGTTATGTCAACGATGTTATTGATGGGACGGACGCCGGAGGCGCGAAGTCTTGCTCTCATCCAGAGCGGCGAAGGAGCTATCTTTACATTTTTGACGACACGGGCAGTATAACGCGGGCAAAGGTCTGCGGCGTCTATTTTTACCGAAAGGTAATTACCGACGGCATCTCCGTCTTTGGCGCCGCGCACTTCGGGTGTGTGCAGTCTGAGCTCGCGGTCAAACGAGACTGCCGCTTCGCGTGCCAGACCGATCACGGAGAGGCAATCGGGGCGGTTCGGCGTTATTTCAAATTCGACTGCTGTGTCCGAAAGGCGAAGCGCCTCGCGGATATCCTTACCTATCATCTGCGCGAACTCCTCGCCGAGGATGAGGATGCCGTCGCTTACCGCGCCGGGCATATAGTGATCGGTTATATCAAGCTCGCCGATAGAGCAAAGCATACCGTTTGACTCAACGCCGCGCAGCTTGCCCGCCTTTATCGTTACGTCTCCGGGCAGGTGAGCCGTTGCAACGGCTACCGGAACGATTGCGCCCTCAAAGACGTTCTGCGCGCCGGTAACGATCTGAACGGTCGCGTCGCCGCCTATATCAAGGTCGCATATCCGGAGGTGATCGCTGTTCTCGTGGCGGCGAAGCCCCACGATGCGTCCCACTTTCACGTTCTGAATATTGTCTCCCAGTACCTCAAAGCCTTCGACCTTTGAGCCGGTTGCCGTCATTCTGTCACAGAACTGTTTTGTATCTATGCCCGCCGTATCCACAAATTCGGAGAGCCATTCAAGAGATAAGATCATGATAAATCCAAAATCCTTTCGTAAATTTCAAGGTCACGCTTCAGCCTGTCTGGCGGAAGCCCTTGCCGATAATATCGCTGGAGCTTGAGATGAGCACAAATGCGTGCTCGTCCACCTCGCGCACAAACGATCGCATATGCATTGCCTGAGCGCGGTTCATCACCACAAGCAACACGGTGCGCTCTTCGCCTGTATAACAGCCCACGCCCTTCCACTCGGTAACGCCGCGGTTGAGCGCAGTCTCGATATATTCCACGATAGGCTCCGGCTTTGATGTGACGATGATGAAAAATTTTGATATATTGATGTTTTCGATAATGGAATCGACCAAAAATGCTTTTGCAAGCAAGCCGAGCAGCGAGTAAAGTCCCGTTTTTATATCAAACATGAAGAACGACGAGACCACCACCAGGAAGTCTGCCAGCAGCAACGCCCTTCCCACCTCGATGCGGAGGTACTTTTTGAGTATCAGCGCAAGTATGTCAGAGCCGCCGGTCGAACCGTTGCGGTTGAATACTATCGCGCTGCCGAGTCCGGGAAGCATTACCGCAAAGCAAAGCTCCAGAAAAGGCTGATCGGTCAGCGGCGCCGCAAGAGGCAGCACGACCTCAAGCACCGAAAGCGCGCCCGAGAACAGCAGGCTGCAATACACCGTGCGTATACCTATTTTGTGTCCGAGAAAAACGAACCCGATAATAAGATATATCACGTTCAGCGCCGTGACTATTCTCGCCGGCGACATGAACGGTATGACCTTTGCCAGCACGACCGAAAGACCACTGACGCCGCCCATGGCGAAGTTATTCGGGTACTTGAAGAAATACACGCCTACGGTAAGTATCAATGTACCAAGCGTCAAAAGCGACCAATCGGCAAGAGATTCCTTTATATCAAGAGGCTTCTTTTCTTGCTTTACCATATCAGAACTGCGAGATAAAACGTATATCGTTCTCGTAGAGCAGGCGCATATCGTCGATATGATATTTGAGCAGGGCTATTCTCTCAATGCCGAGACCGAACGCAAAGCCCGAATATTCCTCGGGGTCGATGCCACAGCCGCTCAGCACGTGCGGATGCACCATACCTGCGCCGAGTATCTCTATCCAGCCCTCGCCCTTGCAGAATCTGCAGCCCTTGCCGCCGCAGGCGAAGCAGGAAACATCGACCTCAGCCGACGGTTCTGTAAACGGGAAGTGGTGCGGGCGGAAGCGTATGCGGGTATCCGCGCCGAACATATTCTTTGCAAACAGCTCAAGCATACCCTTAAGGTCGCCCATTGTGATACCGCGGTCCACCACAAGTCCCTCAAACTGATGGAACAGCGGCGAGTGTGTGGCGTCAACGTCATCGGAGCGGTAAACGCGTCCGGGTGAGACTATACGGATAGGCGGCTTTTGCTTTTCCATGACTCTGACCTGCACCGGTGAAGTCTGCGAACGGAGGAGGATATTATCCGTGATATAGAATGTATCCTGCGTATCACGCGCGGGATGATTCTCAGGGATATTCAGCGCCTGGAAGTTATAATAATCGTATTCGACCTCAGGTCCTTCCGCGATCGAGAAACCGAGTCCGAGGAATATTTCCTCCAGGTCACGGCGCACCACGGTCAGCGGGTGGTTATGTCCTATTGCGGGAACATTACCGGGAGCGGTAACATCAACGCGTTCCGCGAGCAGCTGTGCCTCAAGTGCCTTCTGTTTTTGCGCGGCTGCGCGTTCTGCGATAGCGTTTTCAATCTCCGCGCGCACCTTATTTGCGAGTTGTCCGACAACGGGACGCTCGTCGGCGGAAAGTCCTGCCATTCCGCGCAGCACTGCCGTCAGCTCACCCTTTTTCCCAAGGTAACGGACTCTGAGCGATTCCAGATCCGCGTCGGATGCGTTTATGCGTTCGAGCGCTTCCGCACGGATCTTCTGAAGAATTTCTTTCATCTTTGATCTTTCCTTTCGGTTGTATCTTTATTTTCATCTTTACTTACGGCATCGCGGCACAAAAAAAGCCCGTCCGAAATCAGGACGGAGCAAAAACGCCGCGGTACCACCCGAATTCCGGCGCGCAGTGCCGGCTCTCTTTCTGACGTATAACGGCGCCGCCGTGAATGGCTACCGGCGCACGGTCGTCCGTCGCTTTGACCCTTCCTGCTCCGAAGCGAAACGCCCGAAGCGCGCGAACGACCGCTTTCAGCCACGGCGGTCTCTCTTTTGATCGCTTATGCGCATGGGCAAACTTCATCATTGCATTTACGCATACAGTATACCACATTTCCCCCCACTTTTCAATAGTTTTTTTTGAACTCCAGGGGAGTTCTTGCAAATTTCTATCTTCATACCCCGATGGTGAAGAAGAGGGGTGCTGACAAACTCAAATTGAGTTTGTCAGCACCCCGGCGATCAGACTATAAGATCACGCCGATCCCTGACTCAGGTAAGAGTTTCGCTGTTAT
>CATYWI010000213.1 GCA_958414155.1 uncultured Anaerotruncus sp.
CGCGGGACGGCGTGACCTCGGCGGCGCTCGCTTACCTCGGCGACAGCGTGATAGAGGTGCTGGCGCGCGAGCGGCTGGTGCTTGAGGGCATTCCGGATTCCGCACGGCTGAATGTCGCGGCGGCAAAATATGTACGCGCCACCGCGCAAAGCGCGGCGGCAGAGCGGGTGATGCCGCTGCTTTCCGAGCGCGAGGCGGCGGTATACCGCCGCGCGCGCAACATAGGACACACAAACACCCCGCGCTCGGCAAGCCCTGCCGAGTACCGGCGGGCTACCGGGCTTGAGGCGCTTTTCGGCTGGCTGTGGCTCGGCGGGGAGGCTGATCACGCCCGCGCACGCGAGCTTTTTGACATCGCGTACGGCGAGGACGAAGATAAAGCCGAGAATTGATCGAAAAAGGAGAAAAAAATGTCTGAAAATCCCGTAATAGAAATAAAAGTGCGCGACTACGGTACGATGCGCGCCGAGCTTTATCCCCAAAACGCCCCCAAAACGGTGGAGAATTTTCTGGCTCTCGTTGACCGCGGCTTTTTTGACGGACTCATCTTTCACCGCGTTGTCAAAAACTTCATGATACAGGGCGGCGGATACGACAGTCAGTTCGAGCCGCGCCGCGCCGACCCGATCAAGGGCGAGTTTGCCGCCAACGGCTGGATGCTCAACACGCAAAAGCACACGCGCGGCACGCTTTCCATGGCGCGCACGTCGGATCCAGATTCCGCCTCGTCCCAGTTCTTTATCATGCACAAGGATGCCCCGCACCTTGACGCGCAGTACGCGGCGTTCGGTCTTGTCACCGAGGGGATTGACGTAGTGGATAAGATCGCCGATGTAAAGACCGGCCGCATGGGATATTTTGCGGACGTGCCGCGCACGCCTGTGGTCATCGAATCGATAAAGAGAGTCTGACCTTCCCGACATACAAAAAACACGAGCGAAAGGAAAAAATGAGATGAACAATCCTGTTGATATCACCCCCGAGAACTCGGCGGCAAATGAGCTTGCCAAGCTCACGCGGCGTGCGCAAAGCGCCCGCATGGACATTATCGTGGTCGTCCTGTTTACAGTCGTCAATATCGCGCTGATGCTTTTCGGCAGCCTGACTTACTTTCTCTTTTCGGTAAGTCTGCCGTATTATCTTTGCTATTTTATGTCGCTTTACACCGGACGTATGCCAAAGGAAATTTACGGGAGCGAGTGGGACGGCTTTCAGTTCCTGCCTGACGGATTTTTCTGGTTGGCTGTCGTTGTTTCCGTAGTGGTACTTGCTATGTACGCCGTCTGCTTTTTTGCCTCGCAGAGCAAGAAAAAGAATGAGGACGGCAGCGTTACCGTAAGCTACAGCATGGGGTGGCTCATAGCCGCACTGGCGCTTTTTACGATCGACACGCTGATATATATCATAATGATGGCGGTGCTGATCGGATTCCAGATGTCGATGCTTATCGACCTGGCGATACACATTTACGTCATTGTGACGCTCGTCATGGGTGTCATTGCGGCATATAAACTGAAAAAGCTCAATGCATAATCCCGCACTGCGGGATATGCGGAGGGCAGATATGAATTTTTACTTATTTCACCGTTGGGGGAAGCTATGGATCGGCACAAACGTCGCCCGAAAATAAAAATAACGCCGGCGCGGGTCATTGCGGCGGGCTTTGCCGCGGCGATACTCATCGGCTCGGGTCTGCTCATGCTTCCCGTAAGCGTGCGCGCCGGAGTCACGCTCAGATATATCGACGCGCTGTATACTTCAACAAGCGCCGTGTGCGTGACCGGACTTATCGCCGTTGACGCCGCGGATACCTTCACCGCGTTCGGTCAGACGGTCATAGCCGTGCTGATACAGATAGGCGGACTCGGCGTTACGTCTGTCGGAGCCGGGATCATCATAGCCACGGGGCGAAGGATGAACCTGCGCGAGAGGAATGTCGTGCGCGAGGCGCTCAATTTTGATTCGGGCAGCGGCGTGCGCCGGCTCGTAAAGAGCATATTTGCGACCACGGTCGTGATAGAGCTTGCCGGGGCTGCGCTCAGCTATCCCGTGTTCGTGCGCGATCACGGCGCGCTGCATGCGGCAGGGATAAGCGTTTTCCATTCGATAGCAGCCTTCAACAACGCGGGCTTTGATATACTCGGCGGCGGGACGAACCTTATCCCGTACCGCGACAGCGTGCTGCTAAACTTTACTACCTGCGCGCTCACCTTTTTCGGTGGCATCGGATTCCTCGTGATACGCGAGGTCGGCGAAAAAAGGTTCAGGTGGAGAAAATTCTCCATGCATACGCGCGTCGTGCTGTCTGTCAGCGCCGTGCTGCTGGCAGCGGGGACCGTCCTGCTTAAAATAAGCGAGGGAGATGCGCTCGGCTGGATGGACGCTGTGCTTTTCAGCTTTTCGGCGCGTACAGCCGGCTTTTCAACGACACCGCTTTCCGGCTTTTCAAATGCGGGACTGTGCGTGCTGAACGTGCTGATGTTCATTGGGGCGTCGCCCGGATCGACCGGAGGCGGCGTTAAAACGAGCACGGTCTTTGCGCTGTTGCTCGGGATAAGGTCTGCCGCCACAAATACGGGCGAGAGCGCGTTCCGGTATTCACTGCCGCGAAGCGTCTTCCGCAAGGCGGCGGTGATAGTGATGATAGGTCTTTCGGTGGTGTTGACGGGAACATTTCTTATCTCGCTCGCCGAGCCGGCGCTCCCGCTGCGCGATGTGCTGACCGAGGTCGTTAGCGCGTTTGCAACGGTGGGACTTTCAACCGGCATCACACCAACGCTCGGTACCGCCGCAAAGCTGATTTCGGTGGCGATAATGTATATGGGCAGACTGGGACCGATGACGATAGTCACGGTATGGTATTTTTCGCTCGGAGAGAGGGTGTCCTACCCCGAGGGCGATCTTGTTATAGGCTGAGAGGAGACTGATATGGCAAAAAAGATCCACAAAAAACAGGAGCGGACGATATACGGCATAGTAGGACTCGGCAGATTCGGATACGCGCTGGCGACCGAGCTGGCGGAGTCGGGCGCCGAGCTGATAGTGCTTGACAACGAGGAGGAAAAGGTGCGCGAAATGCGCGAATATACCGAAAACGCGTTCGTGGTCCGCTCGCTCGATAAAAGATCTCTTGCCGAGACGGGGATCGCCAACTGCGATGTTGCCGTTGTATGCATAGGCGAGCAGATGGACGTTTCGATACTCACGACGCTCAACCTCGTCAGCTTCGGCATAAAAAAGGTCATAGCCAAGGCGAAAAGCGCCGAACACGGCGAAATACTTGAAAAGCTCGGAGCCGAGGTGGTATACCCCGAGAGGGATATGGCGCTGAGGCTTGCCACAAGGCTTGAGACGACCAAGGTCCTCGACTATATGCAGTTGAACGAGCAGCTCAATATTTCAAAGCTCGCCGTTCCCGCGGCTATCGTCGGTAAAACGGTCATTGAGGCGAATCTGCGCGGCAGATTCGGCATGAATATAGTCGCGATAGAAAACGGCGGCGACGTCACC
>CATYWI010000214.1 GCA_958414155.1 uncultured Anaerotruncus sp.
TGAGCGTGCCGACCGCAGACTGATCCCCACGCGCGAATGCGAGGTGGTCGTAAAATATATAGAAAAGATCCAGTCGATGTGCCGCAGGATGTCGGACGACATCGAGCTTTCCAAAAAAAATCTTGAGCACCTTTCGGTCGGCATTACACAGAGCGCGATGAACATCGCCCTCTCCGGCGTTATAGAAAAGCTCTCCGAGCGGACGCCGCCGCTCCAGATATCCGTAACGACCGGCACCGCCTCACAGCTTTGCGAGCAGCTTGAAAACTATTCGATAGACATTGCCGTCATAGAGGGCAGCTGCAGCACGGAAGGCTTTTCCGAGGTCATGCTTGACACCGATTACCTCTGCGTTGTGGTCCCGCCGGACAGTACATACGCCGCGCGCGGGATGATAACGCCGGCAGAGCTGATGAGCGAGCCGCTTATAATGAAGCCGCAGGACTCCGGAACGCGACGGCTGTTTTCGGCAAGTCTTGCCGGAGCGGGGATACCCGAAGAAAAATTTCAGATGATAATGGAGGTAAGCTCCGTTGACACGATAATCCGCCTTGTTTCCGGTCACTATGGGCTTTCGGTGCTTTCGTACAAGGCGTGCGGAGCCGCCGCGACCGCCGGGAAGGTAGCCACAGTTCCGCTTCAGGGCATAAGCATGACACGGACAATAAAACTGGTCTACCGCAAGAAGCGCGATTACCGCGAACTGCTCGAAGCGATTCAGCGTTCATACGACGCCGCAATGCGCGAGCGTCATGCGGCGTCCGACTGACGCCGCGGACAAGAGTCCACAAAGCAACATCATATATATAAGGAAAGAGAGTTAAGATAGCAAAATGAGATCACTCGCCAAAGAAAAAGAACTTTTTGAAACAACACCCATTATGAGGGCGATAGCAGAGCTTGCCTTCCCCTCGATAATGGGGCAGATAATACTCGTCATTTACAACATGGCGGACACGTTTTTTGTCGGTCTGACGCGCAGTGACGGAATGATAACCGCCGTCACGGTATGCATGCCCGCGTTCATGTTCCTCTCGGCGATCTCAAACCTGTTCGGAGTCGGCGGGGCAAGCGTTATATCGCGTTTTCTCGGTGTAAATAACAAAAAGGATGCCGGACGCGCCTCCGCATTCGCAATATGGGGCTGCGTTGCAGTTTCCGTCCTCTACGCTCTCGGCGCGTGGGTATTCATGGACGGATTTGTGAACCTTCTCGGCGGCGGCAACAATGAGCTGGTCCACCGCGAGGCGTGCCGCTATATGCTCATCGCCGTTGTTATAGGCGGCACCGTGACCTCGCTCAACACGCTTTTCTCGCACCTGGTGCGCGCCGAGGGGCGCTCGCTGCAGGCGAGCATCGGCATAATGCTTGGCGGTATACTCAATATGGTGCTTGACCCGATCTTTATGTTCGTCATCCTCCCCAAGGGAAATGAAGTCGTAGGCGCAGCCCTCGCGACAATGTTCTCCAACGTTGCAGCGCTGATATACTTCCTTATTATAATAATAAAGAAGCGCCGCGAGTTTGTGCTGTCCGCTAAGCCCGAACGCGCGATGTTTGAAAACAAGATACCCTCAGCCGTTATCAGCATAGGCATTCCCGCATGCCTTATGACGCTTTGCGAGAACATTTCCTATGCGATACTTGACAACCTTATGTCGCTCGCCGGGACCGCCCAGCAGGCGGGCATCGGAGTTGCCAAAAAGGTGAATATGCTGGCGCACTGCATAGTGCGCGGAATGTCACAGGGCGTTCTTCCCCTCATCGGCTACAACTTTGCCTCAGGCAATAAAAAGCGTATGCGCCAGACCGTTTACATATCCGCCGGCATCTCTATCGTCATCTCCACCGTCTGCATGACAGTATGCCTGCTGTTTGCCCGTGAGCTTATCGGACTATTTATTCCCGAGGCATCCGAATCGCACGAATGGGGCAACCGCTTCCTGCGCATCCTCTGCATCGGCGCCCCCTTCTCCGCGTGCGCATATGCCGTCATATCCTTCTTCCAGGCGACCGGACACGGCTTAAAATCGCTCATACTTGCGCTCCTGCGCAAGGGCGTGCTTGACATACCGCTCATGTTCGTTTTCAACAGCGTTTACCCGACCTACGGCATCGTATGGGCGACTCCCGCCGCAGACATCATCTGCAGCATCTGCGCCGCCATACTGTTCGTCTCGTTCATGAAAAAGCATGCGCACAATGCACCCGCGCTTTCCGATGCAAGCGGAGAACCGGCAGCCGCCATGCTGAAGTAAAAAAGCCCAATACACAAGGAAGGGACCGCTCCGCAGGGGGCGCTTCCTTCCTTATTTGTTATATATAATACAGCGTCCGCGGGAGCTGACAGAAAGGCGCGGTGGTGATATAATGATTGTCCATTAAAAAATGCAAGGAGACGATATGACAGAAAAAAGCGGCATAATAGCCGTGACCGAGCGACTGACCCTGCGCCGACTGCACGAGGACGATCTTTCGGATCTTGCAAGGATCCTCGGCGATCCGGAAACGATGTACGCATACGAGGGCGCTTTTTCGGACGCCGAGACCCGCGACTGGCTCGACCGTATGCTCCGCCGCTACCGCGACGACGGAATATCCCTTTACGCCGTGATACTTAACGCAACAGGCGAGTTCATCGGTCAGTGCAGACTTACGATGCAGGATATCCCCGGTGCACGGGTGGTTGAGGTCGGATACCTCTTCCGGCGTGAATTCTGGCACTGCGGGTACGCAACCGAAGCAGCGTGCGCATGCCGCGACTATGCCTTCAGCACTCTCGGTGTCAGCGAGGTGTATTCCCATAATACGTGATACAATCTTGCCTCGCAGGGTGTGGCGAGGCGCATGGGCATGACGCACACAGGAGAATTCACCAAGCACTACCGCGGGATCGACATGCCGCACTTTATATACCGCGTTTCTTCGCCAGCTGTAAACAAAATTTGACATGCACAAATTTGCGGCGCAAAATCCTTGCTTTTGCGCCGCAAATGTTGTATAATCATATATACATACATTCAGGAACGATTTACGAGGTACCCCACATGAAAAATAACATACACAGAATGGTAGCGTGCACGCTATCGCTTGCGCTCCTTCCCCTTTGCTTCCTTTCGGCATGCAAGGACAACGGACAGGGCGGTATGACCTCCACCGGCGACGATTCAACGGGCACGCCCGAGCCGCAGGTGCTCACGGTAGTGGACAAATCCGAAGCCAGGCTCACGGTAGTACGCCCCGAGGCAGACCCCGGCGCGACAACGCGCTTTGCCAAGGCGCTGCGCACAAAGCTGAACAACTACTTCAAAGCCGAGTTCCCGTTCAGCGATGACTGGTACGATCCTTCCATTTCCGGCATAACGCCCGTAACCGAAAGCTACGAGCTGCTCGTGGGCGATGTTGACCGCGAAGAGAGCCGCACCGCCAAAGCCGAGCTTGAAGCCGGCGAGTATATGATCCGCGTGACAGACAAAAAGGTCGTGATCGTAGGCTACAACACAGAT
>CATYWI010000215.1 GCA_958414155.1 uncultured Anaerotruncus sp.
ATATGCTGGCGACATACATGCGCTCCGGTACGCTCGGCGCGCGTGTGATATACGTCGGTCCCATGGGCTGCCGCACCGGGTTTTATCTCATCGTGCGTCAGGAGCCGGACGAGAGCGCCGACGAGCTGAACCGTGCGGTGCTGGCGGCACTGCGCGAGGCGCTTGCCGGAATTGCGGCGCATACGGGGAAGGTCCCCGGCGCGCACCGCCGCGAATGCGGGAACTACCGCTGCCTTTCGCTTGCCGCCGCAAAGGAAGAGGCTGCGCGGTATCTTGAGGCGCTCGACTCGCGCCCGCAGAGCTTTGAATACGAAAAGCAGGAAAAAGGTATTTGAACGGATATATATCATGATAGCGATCATCGGCGCAATGAATTGCGAAATATCGCTTCTTCTTTCGGCAATGACCGGAGTTGAGAGCGAAAAAACGGGAAAACATACATACTATACGGGCAAAATAGCGGGGCGCGACTGTGTTCTTGCCCGGTGCGGCGTGGGAATGGTCAACGCCGCGACCGCCGCAACGGTGATAATTGAAAAGTACCGCCCCTCGGTTATCATCAACATCGGCGTCGGCGGCGGGCTTGCCCCCGACCTTTCGATGGGCGAGATGATAGCGGCAACGGCGCTTTGCACACACGACCTTGATTACGGAGTTCTCGGCGATGCGCGCGGAACGGTATTTTACCCCGATGATGAGGAACTGATCATGCTGCCGACAGACAGACAGGTGACCAATCTGCTCGTCAGCACCGCCGCCTCTTTCGGAATTGCCTGCCGGCGCGGGATAATCGCCTCGGGCGACAAGTTTGTGTCAAGCAGTGAGGCGCGCGCCGATATACGCGGTGCGTTCGGCGCCGATGTTTGCGAAATGGAGGGCGCGGCTATGGCTCAGGTGGCGTATGCTTTCGGCGTACCGTTTGCGGTGCTCAGGTCGGTTTCCGATCTTGCTGACGGCTCGGCGCCCGAGAGCTTTGAAAAATTTGCCGCGGAATGCGCCTCGACAGCGGCAAAGCTGCTGCTCCGCGCTGTCGAGGCGCTGTAAAAAACAATTCAGTCCGCCGATGCGGGCGTAATAAAACGATAGATATAACGGTGAACGTTCAGCGTTTGCCGGATTTCAGAGGTACGTCATGCCAAAAATCAAGTATCATGAAAGCAGAAAAATAGAAAACATCCGCTCCGCGCTCCGCGCCAGCGAGCGTCTTTACGGCGAGCGTCCTGCGTTTATGCAGAAGCTCGACGGCGAATACAAAACCGTGACCTATTCGCGCTTCCGCGACATGTACGAGGCGCTGGGCACCGAGTTGTGGGCGCGCGGGCTTTCGGGCAGGCGCATAATCGTTACGGGCGACAACTGCCTTGACTGGGCTACCGTCTACATTGCCACAGTAGCGGGCTTGGGCGTCATCGTCCCCGTGGACAAGGAGCTTCCCGCCGAGGAGCTTTGCAACATTGCCTCTATAAGCGAGGCGGGAGCGATATTCTACTCGCCGCGTCTTGCCGCCAAGGTAGCCGCGCTCCCCGATGACATTCAGAAATATTCCTTTGACGACATATCCGCGCTCATCGAATCCGGCAAGGAGCGTCTTCTCAACGGCGAGCGCGAATATCTGCGCGCCTACATCGATCCCGATGTAATGACCGCTCTTATTTTCACCTCCGGCACGACCGGCAACTCAAAGGGCGTTATGCTTTCGCACCGCAACATATGCTTCTGCCTAAGCGAGGTCGCGCACATGGCGTACATCGGACCGGAGGAGGTCTTCCTTTCCATCCTGCCGATGCACCATGTATACGAATGCACCTGCGGCTTCCTTTTCCCGCTCACGCGCGGCTGCTGTGTGGCATTTTCCGAGGGACTCCGCTACATTACGCGCAACATGCAGGAGGTGCGTCCGACCATTGTATGCTGTGTTCCCATTCTGCTTGAGACCATTTACCGCAAGATATGGATGAACATCCGCCGCAAGGGTATCGAAAAAAAGGTCCGGAACGCCATAAAGCTGACCCGTCATGCGGGGCTTGGGCTGAAGCGGCGTGTTTTTGCCGAGATACACGATTCTCTCGGCGGCAGGATAAGAATGTTCATCTGCGGCGGAGCCGCCGCCGATCCCGAGGTCATGCGCGGTCTGCGCGATTTCGGCTTGCTTGCCATACAGGGATACGGTCTTACCGAATGCTCTCCGCTTGCCGCGGTCAACAAGGATGACTACTACCGCGACGATTCCGCCGGTCTTGCCACTCCCAACGGGGTGCTTGACATCTACGATGTGCAGGACGACGGCACGGGCGAGATCCGCTACAAGGGCGACAATGTTATGCTTGGCTACTACCGTGCGCCCGAGCTTACCGCCGAGGTCATTCGCGATGGTTGGTTCTACACCGGCGATCTCGGGTATATCGATCCCGACGGGTTCCTTCACATCACGGGCAGAAAAAAGAATGTTATTGTCACTCCCGGCGGAAAAAACATCTTCCCCGAGGAGCTTGAAACCTATCTTTGCCGCAATCCGTACATTTCCGAGGCGGTCGTTGTGGGATATTTCAACGAGTCTCGCGGTGCGTGGGACATAGTTGCTATTCTTCATCCCGACGATGCGGCGTTTGTCGAGACCTACGGCAGGGGTTACACGCAGGGGCAGATCGACGCCGAATTCACCCGTGCGGTGGACGAGGTGAACAACATCGTTCAGCACTACAAGCGCATTACGATGTACATTGTACGTCCTACCGAGTTCCCCAAAAACTCCTCCCGCAAGATCAAGCGCATGGGCATAGCCGAAGAAGCCGAGCCTGAATACCGCAAAAAACTCGCCCGCGTTTGATTTTTGGGACTCGGGTGGCGTTTGAGCTGACTCATATCTTCATACCCCGACCGTGAAGTGAGTACAGAGTCTTATCTGCTACACGTCTTTAGTTACTTCAGAACATGAAGTAACTTCCCGGCGAGGTAAGTACCGGTTTATATCATATTTCACGTCTTAAGTTACTTTTGAACATGAAGTAGCTTGTCGATAAAACGAGAGCAGGTGTTTATATCTGCTCTCTGTTTTTTGTTTCTACGAAGAATGAGGTAGATTTCGCTCTCGCGAAATCTACCTCTATGAATCTTATTTTGCATAAAATACGCGCGGCGGCAAATAATAATGTCAGCCGTCGGGAAAGCCGTCGGCGTGATCCGCGAAAGGATGCAAAAAATACATGAAGACCTTCAGCTACACCATCAATTCAAAAAACGGGATGCACGCGCGCCCTGCGGGAGCGCTCGTCAATGCCGCAAAGGAATTTTCATCAGATATTATGGTCACAAAAGGCGACCGCGATGCCGACGCAAAGCGCCTTTTTTCGGTAATGAGTCTCGGCGCACGCTGTGGTGACGAATTGACATTCCGTATAAGCGGCGGCGACGAGGAAGCCGCAGCCAAGGCTGTTGCCAATGCGCTTGACCGTGCGTTTGCCGCCGATGAAAAGCTCTGACATCGGGCAGGAAACAAAAAAAGAGGA
>CATYWI010000216.1 GCA_958414155.1 uncultured Anaerotruncus sp.
CGCACGAACGCGTCAAGAGGGCACCCGGAAGCAAGGATATCGGTCAGTTCATTGATCGTTGACGCAAAAGCTTCAAGTATCGACGCGGCACGGAGCAATGCCGTATACGATGATGCGTGCTCCATGACTTCAAACATCGATATGCCTTTTTCATTTGCAATATTCTCGACCGCCTCAAGCGTCTTGGCACCTATTTTGCGGCGTGGCTCATTGATTATACGTAAAAGCCGTTCGCGGTCCGCATGGTTATTTATGACCTGCAGATATGCGACCGTATCGCGTATTTCTTTGCGGTCCGAAAAACGCAGCCCGCCGTATATACGATACGGGATCCCGCTTTTGGCAAAGGTGCGTTCAATACTGCTCGCCTGCGCATTCACGCGGTAAAGGACCGCAAAATCACGGTATGTATATTTATCGGTCGCGATATGCTTCAGGATAATATCAGCCACTGCACGCGACTCGGCGATCTGATCCTCTGCCGTGCGGTACGAAATAAGTGCGCCGGCATCGTTTGAAGTCCACAGCGTTTTGGCGTGTCTCGACTCGTTTTTGGCAATGACGGCATTGGCGGCGTTGAGAATATTTGAGGTAGAACGGTAATTCTGCTCCAGCTTTATCGTTTTTGCATCAGGATAATGGCGGTCAAAGGAAAGAATATTTTCGATCGTAGCACCGCGGAAACGATAAATGCTCTGATCGTCATCTCCGACAACCATGATATTACGCCACTCTGAAGCAAACAGCGAACAAAGCTCAAACTGTGCCAGATTGGTATCCTGGTACTCATCAACACAAACATACCTGAATTTATGTGCGTAATACTGTCTTATGTCCTCATTTTCACGCAGAAGTATCACCGTTTGCATGATAATGTCGTCAAAATCCATTGCATTGGAGCTTTTCAGCATTGACTGATAAACACTGTATACCTTTGCAAATTCGCGCTCACGATACCCGCCACCGTTCTCAAGAGCATAGGCATCCGGAGTCAGCAGCTTCTCCTTTGCGCGGCTGATAACGCCTGCCACCGTTTTCAGCGGAAACTGCTTGTCATCGACATTTGCACTTTTCATCGCCTTTGACAGCGCCTTTTTCTGGTCGTCGGTATCATATATGGTCACCTGCTCCGTATAGCCTATACGGTCCGCATGCTTGCGTATTATACGCATGCAAATAGAGTGGAAAGTCCCCGCCCACACGTCCTTGGCTATATCGGGATCATTGAACATCGCCGCCAGGCGCGCCTTGATCTCGTTGGCTGCTTTATTTGTGAATGTGATCGCCAAAACATTCCACGGAGCAGCGGCATCCACCGCAAATTCGTCAAGTATAGGCGAAATATCTTCTGCCGAAAGCTCGGCAGCCGATTCAAGGTCACCGACATATGCCTCCGAAAGCTCGGCGGCACACTTGTCCGAATAATACGCATTGCCGTACCGTATGATCTGAGCTATACGACGGACAAGCACTGTGGTTTTTCCGCTTCCTGCCCCAGCTATAACAAGCAGAGGTCCGTTTACGGTGAAAACAGCTTCACGCTGCTGCGGATTAAGGTCTTCGAGCACCTTATCGAAAAGTCTGCGTTTTGCCGCCGAATAGCGGCTCATGAGTTCTTTATCCATTTATGTAGAATAACCCTTTCGTCATGTCCGGCATCGGACTGCGGCGAATACCGCCGCAGTCCCCCCGTACAATGAAGTCGATCTCAGCCGATCAATGCGGGATTCAGTCGTTTTCCTTGTTGTTGCGGCAGTTCTGCTCCTGGCCGTTCTGGTTACGGCTCTGATTCCTGCTGTTGTTCTGCTGATTCTGCTCCTGCTGATTTTTGGTCTGCTGGTTCTGATTCTGATTTTTGTTCTGATTCTGCATAATAACGCTCCATGCCTTACGGCGGAAAATTTATCGGGTCCTCGCGGGGACCCGCAAGTAAAGTATTTCCGTTATGAAGCGCAATTATTCGCGTCTCAGTCGAGCATATATCTGCTTTCTATCTCGGCGCTGATCTCCGATTCCGCCTTCAGCACAACTATAAAGTTGACAAGGCATAAAAGCGCGCTTATTATCCACCACACATCCGAAAGCGATCGCATTGCGCCGGATATGATGCCAAGACTGTCGTATATCGATGAATTCATCGTTATTATCGCATCACCGATACAAAAGCTGACGGCACATACCGCCGCGATCACGACTACGGCATGTATCCAACGGTAAAGCGAGCTGCGGATCTCGGCAAGCTTCGCCTCACGGAATGCGGCATCCGAATTTTCCGCAATAAAGCCGGCGTGTGTATAAACTATATGCTTCAGCGCCTTGGCAGCGATCAGGACGACTGCCATGAAAAGCACCGACGAAACAATGACAAACGCGCACCTCACCAAAAATGCATTGCGTACAATGCTACTCTGCCATACCGAAGCATTGAAGTATTTTCTGTTGAAATCATATTGTAACCAATCGCTTATTCCGGCTACCACCACGTAAATTCCCGAGATGATCGCGCCTGTCTTCCATTCCGGGAATATACCGGAGCCGAGTATCATGAAAAAAGCAAGGAAACAAACGGCAGCGAGCGCATCGGGAATTATATTGTTGTATTCAAGCATTATGTCCATCTCAAAGAAGAACGCGGCGGCAAGCATCGCAAAAGCAAGACCGATACGCCTCTTGGTAAAGCGTATATCCCCCTCCGCAACCTCTTCGTTGTACTTACGGCGCAGCGCAGGTACAAATTCGCTGTCATTTTTAAGTCTGATAAAATAGCGTTCAACAACAATAAGCCAAAAGACACCCGCTATAAGTCCGAAAAAGATGCCGAATTCACGCAAAAGCCCGATAAACTCGTACCAGTTGAACTTTGTATCGTCAAACCCGCCCATACTCAGTGAGGCAAATTCGGGAAGGACCGAACAAAGCGGCTTGACGAACAAAAACACAACAGTGACCGCCTTTGCATAGCCGGTGATAGTTACCCTTCCGCGCTTAGAGCTATACGGTACCATAGCGCCGGTTCGGCTACCGAGGTAAAGCAGACCGTCAAACAATCCGCACCATGCCGGAACGGTAATTATAAGCTCGATGACTGCCATTGAAAAAGCGGACAGCAGTATTATCATGGGTCTTTCGTTCTGATTGGACATGCCGAATACCCAGAACATCAAAATAAACTTTGCCCCGGACGCCACAGTTGCCCATCTGAAGCGCGGTAATGCCGTCTCGATTTGCGGGCAAATGTAAGACATGCGCGTTATTCCGACAGATATCATAATATACGCAATAAAATCAGGCAGAATATCGACCACAGCCATATCGGGGTTGAAAATGATCGCAGGTGCAGCAATCAGCAACGCAAGTCCCATATGGCCATATTTTTTTTCGGATATCATGCAATACACCTCTGCTTTTTTACAGTTAAAAATTATTTTTTGCTTTTGCGTTTGCTCTGACGGCTTTCCTCACGCTTGCGTTTACGTTC
>CATYWI010000217.1 GCA_958414155.1 uncultured Anaerotruncus sp.
AAGCTTGCAAGAACAACGTCAAATTCGGTCTTCTCCTCGGCGGCGGGAGCGGCGGCTCCACCGGCGGCGGGAGCTGCAACAGCCATAGCTGCGGCAGAAACACCAAAGGTTTCCTCGACCTCTTTAACGAGATCGGCAAGTTCAAGTATGGTAAGAGACTTTATCTCTTCAACGATAGCAGTAATTTTTTCGGATGCCATTTCAGTAATCCTCCTAAAATGAATAAATAAATTTTAATTTCTGATTCCGCGTCGGCACTATCAGGCTTCTGCGGGAGCGGCTTCTGCCGCGGGAGCCTCGGCTTCCGCATCCTTCTTGGAAGCGGCGTCGAGAACGAAAGCGAGCTTGTAAAGCGGGCCAAGCAGACTGCCGAGCAGCTTGCTGACGAGAACTTCCTTGGAAGGAGTCTGGGCGAGGGCAACTACCTGTGCCTCGTCAAGAACTTCGCCGTCAACGTATCCTGCAAGAAGTTTGAAGGATTCGATCTTGTCGGCATATTCCTTAAGGATCTTCGCGGGTGCTACCGCGTCGTTCTCACTGACTGCAATTGCGGTCATGCCGGTGAGGTGCTGTTTGATCTCCGAGTATCCGCAAGCGTCACAGGCTCTGCCGGTCAGGGTGTTTTTAACGACCATGTACTTAACGCCTGCTTCACGCAGTGCCTTATGCATCTTGGTATCGTCATCAACGGTGATTCCCTGATAATTGACAATAACGCCGGACACCGAGTTACGGATCATTTCGGAAAGGTCGGAAACAACCTGCTGCTTTTGCTCAAGTATGGCTTTGCTGGGCATGTTATTATCTCCTTTGATCTTTGAATCGGTCCCTTGAAAAGGGTAAAAAAATATCTTTCTCCCGCCGGAGCGTACCGACGCCGAGAAAGACACACAAATATATTGAAGAAGACTTCAAAACGATTGCGCTTTCCTCGGCAGGGTGGCTTACGCTTTTACGGGAACCTGCTGTCTTAGGTCAACGTGCAATATTATACACGTTTTTTCGCGCGTTGTCAATAGTTTTTCGTGATATTTTCAAAAAAATCTTTCCGCCGCAAAAGCGGCGGAAAGACAGCGCGCGGCAACTTATGTTATGGCAGGTTTATGTCACCGTCCGAGCAACGTATGGTTTTTATCCTGGAGCCGCTTGCCCGGTCGGAGTCCTTCTTCACCACTTGCCAATAGTACTCATTGTCATCAAATCTGATCTCCGTGAGCTTTTTTCATGCCATGAATACCTTAAATGCACCGTCGCCTATCTCGGTGACGCCTCGCGGTATGTCGATCTTTTCAAGGCTGCGGCAGCTGGAAAAGGCATCGTCGCCAAGCTCTTCAAGGCTGCGTGGCAGGCTGATGGCGGAAATGCGTTCGGCATATTTTAAAGCGCCTTTTTTTATCGTTTTTACGCCTTCGGGAATTATCACCATTGTAATATTGTGACTATTGTTGCCCGCAAAAGCGTGTTCGCCTATTGCGGTCACGCGGTATCCGTTGATAACATCGGGAACAGAAAGCGAGCTGCCGGTGAAGCTGCCCGCGCCGGTCACGGTGCAGGTCCTGCCGTCCGGGTTTACCGAATATGCGAGACCGTCGGAATACGATGACGAAACAAGTTCATCACTGTATGAAAAATCGCATGTCGTGCATTTGTGCCGGGTGTAGCCTATCATCCCGTCTGCGGGTGCAATCTTTTCTGTGACGTATGTATGCTCCGTGGCGGGTATGCGTTCGTGCCTTACAAGCGTTGCCGCACAGCGGTCGCACGACCGAGCTGCCGTCATGCCGTCCTTGTGACAGGTGGCAGGGTATCCTTCGTAATTGACAGGACTGTGTCCGAGTGCCTCTCTGTCGGTCGCATAACACACCCGGCACATGCGCGGAACGAAGCAGGTCGCATACTGCCACTCATGCTCGCAGGCGTAGATATCTATCGGCACCGGCACTTCTGTTACCGAGGTGGTCTCGGGAGTTTCCGCCGTGCTTTCGTCCCGGAACGCGGCTGTGGTGATCACGGCTTCGGTGTCGGTTTCGGATGGCTGCGGGAGAGTTCCCGTGCTACCATTGCAGGACGTTGCGATCAATGCTGGAATCGACAGCAGTACAATGAAGATAAGACTTTTTGATTTTCTCATCATTTTTCTCCATCTTGCTTATATATTTCAAGGGCAATTTGGAATAGATCTTTTCATGATGCTCATCCGACGGCAAAGTACGTTGGTATTCTGCGCGGTTCGGTAAATGCCTTGTATTTGTTTACAAGTCCCATCTTCTGATATTTATCGAGTTTTGAAATATCGTAGTTATAAATATTGTAGTAATCGCGGTAGTAGAGTGCTGACGAGGAGCCGCCGTCAAGCATTCCGGCGTTCACCGCACCGAAGCGGAGCATAATATCAATGACATCATTGTAGCTTGCTCCGGGGCTGGCACCTGTCCTGCCGTCGGTGACAAGGAATATCACGGCGCCGTCCTCGCGCTGGCCTATTGCCGTGCGCTGGGAGACGGCGGTGTCGCTGCGTCTGTTGGCTACCACCTGGTCGTCGGTTTTTTGAATAAGTATATTGTTGCGCTGGAAGCAAACGCCGTCGCGTATGCCGAGCTCATCGGCTTGCGCACGTGTTATGCCTTCACGGAGAACGAGACGGTTGTTCTTGTCAAAGCCCATAAAGGTCCTCAACATATCATCATCCCACACACATGCTCCACGGGAATATGTTATGCCCACCGGAATGCCGCCGTCGCCGCCGCCTCCGTTGTCGGGATATTCACCCGCGTTTATCATGAGCACGGTGCCGTCGCGTTCGGCAAGATCCCAGAAGCGTATGCCGGTTTTGCCGCTTTTGAAGTCGCTTGAGGTCGCAGTGTAAACGCGGGTCGGATCCTTGATTATTGCCACATAAGCGCGGCAGTGAGGGGCATTTATGACCTTGAAATAGATACCGTCAACAGCCTTCGACCAGTCGATGTCCGAGTCGGGACGTGTCGCGGGGTCTGTTGAGTAAGTGATGTTTACATCTGTGTCAGTCGGAGTAGTTGCGGTTTCCTGAATTGATTCTATTGTGGTTTCGGCGATAGGTTCAGTTGTGGTTTCGGGTTCGGCGGTAGTGTTTGGTAGGGGGGCGGTAGTCTCCGGTTGGGGTTCGACTGTGGTTTCGGGTTGGGGCTTGACGATAGTATCTGGCATGGGTTTTGCGGTTGTCTCAGGAGTTGGTACGGCAGATGTTGATTCGAAACCAGATGTCACGTTGGTTTCAGTAATGTGATATGGGTCGGTTTCGGGAACGGAAATTTCGGAGTTTTCGGTCGTTTCCTCCGCTGTCGGTGAGCTTATGATGTCATTCTCAACTGCGGAGACGATGATAAACGGAACTGTGTCACTTCCGGATGGCTGCGGGAGAGTTCCTGTGGTGCCATTGCAGGACGTTGCGATCAATGCTGGAATCGACAGCAGTACAATGAAGATAA
>CATYWI010000218.1 GCA_958414155.1 uncultured Anaerotruncus sp.
AACGTTATCCCTGATCCTTGCGGCATTCCTTGCCGCCACCCTTTGCGCCGCTGCGCTTCTGCCTGCGGCTGCCGCTGAGCCGGATAAGAATTTCCCGCTCGCCTACGCCATCTACGGCACCCCCGAGATCGACGGTGAGATAGATGCCGTGTGGGACAATGCCCCCATCAACAAGCTCACCAAGACCTTTGTTACCAACGGTCCCGACCCCGAAAACCCCACCAACGGTACCGAGGCACAGTTCCGCGCAATGTGGGACGAAAAGAACCTCTACCTCCTTGTCGAAGTAACCGACTCCACGCTCGGAGACGAGGCATGGGAGCTTTCCAGCGTCGGCGCGGGAAGCCTCTGGCAGCGCAATTCGCTCGGATTCACGCTCACCCCGAACTATGACCGCTCCGAAACCAACAGTCAGGTGGATCCTTCCTTCTGGCTCATACTCAGCAGCCGCGCCATCGGCGGCGGTGAGTACGTAAAGAATGACGGTACCGCTAACTTCAACAACATTCCCCGCGATACATTCAAGAACTTCCGCACCAAGGTCACCGAGAAGGGCTATCTTATCGAGATCGCGTTTGACCTCTCACAGAGATATGCCGACATAAAGATGGATTTTGATACCTGCATCGGCTTTGACCTTTATGTCAATGACAATATCGCCGGTATTTCCAACACACGTGATATCGGTCTTATGTGGAGCGATATAAATTCCTATAAGAACAACTCGCTCAAGGGCACCATTCAGTTCGTAGCCACCAACCCCGATGCCCCCGTCGTGACCGAAGCTCCTGCAATCGAGTCGACGACCACAGAGGCTCCCGCGACAGAGGCTCCCACGACCGATGCTCCTGTTACCGACGCGCCGGCTCCCGACACCGGAGACAACGGCAGCGTCATCATATTTACCGCACTTGCGGCGATCATTGCCGTAACGATCCTCTCCGTAGCGGTTATTAAAAGAAAAGTGACTGACTGACGGTCACACAAGTGACGGTCACACAAGTGACGGTCACACAAGTGACGGTCACAAGTGACGGTTAAAAAATGCGGGGCTGTAAAAACGCAATGTTTTTTCAGCCCCCGGCGTGATTATGTAAAAATGAATTTGGCTGAATACAGACTTATGGGGATCGACGTCGGTACAACGTCGCTCAAGGCGGCTGTTTTCGACGGTACCGGAAAAAGACTCGGCGTCGTGTCGCGCGACTATACACTTGACACCGATCCGAAAACCGGATATGTAGAATTCGATCCCGAAAAATACATTGAAATGTGTCATGACGCGATAGCGGAGCTGTCGCAAAAATGCGGCAAGCCGCATGCGCTTGCCGTCGATACACAGGGCGAGACCCTGATACTTGCCGACGCGGACGGAAGACCGCTCTGTCCTGCGGTGGTATGGCTTGATAACCGTGCCGCCGATGAGGCGGCGCTGATAGAAGCGCACTTCGGGAAAAGAAAGGTTTATGAGGTCACGGGACAGCCCGAGATCACGGCGTCCTGGCCGGCATCAAAGCTGCTGTGGTTCAGACGTAACCGCCCGGATGTGTGGAAGAAGACCGAAAAAATATTCTTACTTGAAGACTATATTATCTTCAGACTTACCGGTGAATTTGTCACCGAGCCGACGATTCAGTCGTCCTCGGTTTATTTTGATATAAGAGAACGCCGTTTCTGGCGTGAAATGCTCGATTTTATCGGAGTCGGTGAAAGCAAACTGCCGCGTGTTCTGCGCACGGCGGAAAAGGCCGGCTGCTTTGACGGTATCACCGTCGTATGCGGTGCGCTCGACCAGAGCGCAGGCGCGGTCGGGGTCGGTGTGACAGACACGGGTGAGGTCAGTGAAATGACCGGCACGGCGCTTGTCGTGTGCGCCGTCACCGATAAGATACCTCAGTACAGCGCGGACAGCATCGTTCCGTGCCATCTGCACGTTGACGGAAAGTACTGCCTGCTTCTCTGGTCGGCAACTGCGGGAATGGCGCTTAAGTGGTTCCGCAATAATTTCGCCGCCGGGATTTCCTTCCGCGAGCTTGATGCAGAGGCTGAAGGGGTCGCGCCGGGGTGTGACGGACTTACCGTGCTGCCTTATTTTTGCGGTTCGTCAATGCCAAAATACAATCCGTCCGTAGGGGCGGAATTCTCCGGCGTGCGTCTTGCGCATACAAGGGCGCATTTCGCGCGCGCGATAATGGAGGCGGTGGCGTTCACACTGCGCGAGGAGCTTGAATACGTAAATATCGATGCAGAGGCTATCCGTATAACCGGAGGCGGCGCTTCAAGCCCACTGTGGGCGCAGATAAAGGCTGACGTTACCGGCAAGGAGCTGGCGACGCTCGAAGAATCCGAGACCGCTTGTCTCGGCTCGGCACTGCTTGCCGCCGTTGGTATAGGGCTTTACAAAAATGCTGCGGAGGCATCACGCGCCGCAGTGAAAATAAAAGGGAAGTATTCTCCGTCCGGAGCGGATTATTCGGCGGCTTACCGTCGTTTCCGCGAGCTTGACGGTGTTATCAACAAATAAGAGGAATGGTATGAAAATGAGCAGGATCGGTTTTGTGGGATTCGGAGAAATAAATACGCCGGTAGATGTTGTGATAAGAAAATGCGCAGCAGCCGCTGCGGCGCTTGAGGGCGAGGGACTGGAGCTTGTAAAGGCTTATCCTGTCGCCGACGACCCCGAGGAAAAACAGATCGGTGAGGCGCTTGCTACTCTCGACAGCGAGCACATCGACGCACTGGTGCTTTGCGTTGCGGGATGGATCCCTACGCACGCCGTTATCAAGATAACCGAGCATTACCGCCGGCTGCCGATGGTACTTTGGGGACTTTGCGGCTGGTATGAGGGAGACAGACTCGTTACAACGGCAGATCAGGCGGGTACTGCGGGTCTGCGCGCGACATTTGAAGGACTCGGATACCGCTTCAGGTATGTTTACGATATAATAGGCAAAAAAACGCGTTCTGCCGAGGTCGCATCATTCTGCCGCGCAGCCGTGGTTGCCGGCGAGCTTATCTCCGAAAAGGTAGGTATGGCGGGATACCGTGATATGAATCTTTACGGCACTCTTTACGACGGAGTGTCACTCAAAAAGCAGACGGGCGTTGAGATAGAGACCTTTGAGCTTCTTGAGCTTGAAGAAAGATACCGTGCGCTTGATGCCGCGGGGGTTGACGCTGTGGTCGAAAACCGTATAAAAAAGTGGCATTTCCTTAAGCCTGCCAACCCCGAGACGATGAGAAAGGCGGCGGGATATTACCTTGCCGCGGCATCGATAGCGCAGGAGAGAGGCTATCATTCGATCTCGCTGAAGGATGTTGACGGAATGAAAAAGCTTTGCGGCTTTCCGCCGGCTCCGATATTCATGCTGCTGTCCGAGGATGGTTATACGACCATTCCGGAAAACGATTCTCTCGGCGCAGTGACCCAGCTTATAATGCACAAGCTGACG
>CATYWI010000219.1 GCA_958414155.1 uncultured Anaerotruncus sp.
CATGAACTTGTGCGGCTTGTAGTATGCGATAAAGCGTTTCAACATGATGATTTTTTCGGGATTCCTTCCTGTTTTATAATCAGTGTCCGGCGGCTTCCTGCTCGCGGTGCTGTTTTACAAGGGCAACGTTGCGTTCGTGTCCCGCACGTGTCTCGGCATACAGCATAAAGCGGTTGGTGTCGGTCACAAAGAAGTAGTTGGAGCTTTCCGCATCCGGCGAGAGGGCGCAGGTCAGCGCCTGATATGACGGGTTGCATATTGCTCCGGGCGGCAGTCCGTTGGCAACGTAGGTGTTGTAGGGGCTGTCGAAATTAAGCTGCTCGGCTTTTATCTCGGCGGGCTTTTCACCCTTCGCAACGAGCCACGCATAAACGGTCGTGGCATCGCATTCAAGGTGCGGATAGTCCGAGGGCTTGTTAAGGCGGTTGTGTATTACCGCCGATACCTTGTCAAAGTCGGAGGCGTAATAGGCTTCCTTTTCTATTATAGAGGCTATCGTGACTATCTGGTCAACGGTAAAGCCGCTTTTTTCGGTGTATTCGCGCAGCTGGCGGTTGTATACCTCGTCAAAACGGGCAAGGAGCTTGTTTATATAGTAGCTCTCCGAGTTGTCGGTGTAAAAATCGTAGGTGTCGGGGTAGAGGTAGCCCTCAAGCCGGTAGTGACGCCCGCCGCTCATGTCGATGTCGTTTATGAAGTCATAATCGTATTCGCCGTTGTTTATCGCGTCGACAAAGCCCTCGCGCGTGCCTATGCCGTTTGAGGTGAAAAGCTCGATTATATCATCAACATTGTAGCCCTCGGGGATAGTCAGGCGCTTTGTTGTGCGCGTTGAGCGCGGGCGCAGATTGATAAGCAGCTCATCGTAGTTCATCATACCGTTTACGGTGTGCGTGCCCGCAACAAAAGCGTATTTTTCGGGGTTTTCGGCGATGTATCTGTCAACATGCTTCAGCTTTGAGTAAAGGCGGAACAGCCACGGATATTTTATCACGCCGTCCTCGGCGAGTATTTCGGATATATCGGCGGCGGAGGCGTACTCCGGGACCTCTATCTCCACCTCCTCGCTGCTTTTTACGAATGCGTACGTATCGTTGGCGCAGCTTATGGCAAAAAAGGCGAGCGCTCCCGAGACGATTATGATAAAGCTGATGTACAGCACCGTTTTGAGCACAGCCATTATGGTGCTTGACATTTCGGTATATCCCGGCTTTTTGGTGGGATCCTCCGTCATCCACGCGGGCGGCGCGGCTTCACGGCTGCGCGTTTGGCGTTCCGGGGCGTTCTTTTTTTCACTCCGGTCATTCTTTTTCAACATTTTTATTTACCTTTTTGTTTTTGATATAAAGTGCGGTACTGCGGGTTTACCGTGTAAACAGCATCACCGCGATATAAAACAGGTAGCAAAGAAGCGCCGAGGGCGCAAGAAAGGCGCGTGCGTTCCCCGCAAATGCGCGCCGCAGGGGAGAGAGTGCGGTATCCTCCGAGCCGGGGGGAGGCAGGCGGTAGTCGGAGGAAAGGTTGCGGTCGGCATACGAGCTGTAAAGTCTTGCGCATTCGCCGCAGAATACGAACATTGAGATGAGAAACAGCAGCCCGATGATAAGAAAGTAAAGGGGTTTTCCGCCGGCATCATACACGGTGCGCCAGAGAGGAGTGCCGAATACCGATATCAGGTTGTAGCCGAGATGAACGGCAAACGCGGCAAAAAACGATCTTGCGGCGTAAAGCGTCAGCGCGAGCAGAAGCCCCGAAAAGAGGTACACCGGCAGTGAGCGCAGGTCAAAGTGGAGCATTGCGAACCATACCGACGTAAGCACCACGGCGCTGAAGCTGCCGCCCGATTCATATTCGGAGCAGAGCAGCGAGCGAAAAACGAATTCCTCGCAGAATGCAGGCAGCGCGGCGTAAACGACGGCAAGATAGAGCGTGCTTCCCGCACCGTTGACGGCGGGAGCGGAGAATGCGCCGTAAAGCGTAAAAACATTTGAAAATGCCTCGTATCCCGACACTGCATACTCAAACAGCAAAGCTCCCGTTGCGGCGGCAACGGTCGCGGATATGATAAGCAAAAGATGATTCACCCCGAAGGGGAAAATGCGCAGTCTGCGCCACTTTACGCGGCAAAGACGCATATAGATCCCCGCCGGCAGCATGAATATCAGCACCTGCACCACAGTCAGCAGTATGATCTCGTTGTCGCGGTCAAATATCAGCGGTGAGAGCAGTCTTGCCGCCACAAGCAGAACAAAAATGCAGAAAACGAGCAGCGGCGCGGTTATCGTGGGTGAAAAGCGCCGTTTTTCGGCTTCCGGCGCAGGTGTGTTTCCCGTCAGCTCGGACGGCATGACCGGAGCTGTCGCTTCACCGGGATCGGATGTGCGTGGCGCGTTTTCCGCGCCGTCATGACCAATATTACGGTTGCGGTTTTCCGTTGTCGTCACCGCCTTTCATCGTCAGTGGAGCATTATGTCAGTCGGCTATTATGCCGTGACGTATCGCATCTGCTTTTTCTTTCCCGCACAGCTCGGCGGTAATGGCGAGTCCGAATTCCACGGCAACGCCCATTCCGGCGGCGGTTATGCGGCGGCGGTCGCAAACAACATTGCCGACGCCTGTCACGGCTCCGCGAAGTTCGCCCTCAAAGCCGGGGTAGCAAGTGGCGCGGTATCCGTCAAGATAACCGCGGTGTCCGAGCACCATAGGTGCGGCGCATATGGCGCAGAGATAAGCGCCGCACGCATCGGCGGCGGCAAGCGCCGCGTCCACGACAGGCGAGGCGTCAAGATTGGATGCACCGGGCATTCCGCCGGGCAGTATCACGGCTTCAATATCGGTAAATTTCAACTCGGCGTCCGAGCGGTCCGCCGTAACGGTTATGCCGTGCGCTCCGGTTACCTGCCTGCCGCCTATGCCGACGGTGGTGACAGCCTTGCCTGCACGACGCAGAATATCAAGAGGGGCTAACGCCTCTACCTCTTCAAATCCGTTTGCAAGAAAAAGATATATCATTTTGTGACTCCTTTCGGAAAAAACATGATCGTTAAAAATGCGGCTCAGTCCTCGCCCATCGAGCAGTAGAAGGACGCTCCGTCGGTCAGCCGCGCGGCGCGGGGCGTCAAGGGCAGAATAAGGCCGTGCGCGTGCGGGTCGGCGGGGATGATATGCTCTGCCCGGCAGCCGGGAATGTATTCGTATACTTGGCGCGAGCCGCCCGATTCGGCTCCGCAAAGCAGATAAGAATCGCCGATGCGAAAACTCTCGTATGACGCGCGGATGTATGAAATGAATCCGTCGGAGGGCATAAGCACGCCTCGGCGGCTGACAGGCGGGGGCATTTCCGCGCGCACAAGAAGTCCGCGTGAGTCGGCAACGGTGAAGCGCGGTATGCTTATATTGCCGCGGTAGCCGTATCTTTTGTATG
>CATYWI010000220.1 GCA_958414155.1 uncultured Anaerotruncus sp.
CCGATGAAAACAGGCTGATCGTCGCCTGCGGTCTTTCTATGATAGAAAAAACAAAGCGCCCCGGACTTTGCGCGTTGCTTGATGCGGTGCAGTCGGGACAGAACCCCCGCGGTGCCGACGGCGGTCAGACGACACACAAAAAACGCCGCATAAATGCGGGCTTTATCGGATTCGGTATAGCGCCGCGCATAAATGCCGCGGGGCGTATGGCGCATGCCGATATTGCCGCAAAGCTGTTCCTGACTTCCGACCGCAGTCGTGCGGACGAGCTTGCGCGTCTTTGCGAGATAAACCGCGAGCGTCAGGTCGAGGAAAACCGCACTGCCGAGGAAGCCATGGCAAAGATAGAGGCAGAGCGTGACAGCGACCGTGACCGCGTTGTGGTGGTCGCATCCGACGGATGGAAGCAGGGTATCATAGGCATAGTTGCTTCGCGTGTGGTCGAAAAATACGGAATGCCCGCTATCCTCATAACATTCGAGGGCTGCCGCCGTGACGGGGACGACGCCGGTCCGGACCCATCCGATATAGGCAAGGGGTCCGGAAGGAGCGTCAAGGGGATAAACCTCTGCGATGCGCTTGCGTCGTGCTCGGATATCCTCACCCGCTACGGCGGACACGAGCTTGCGGCGGGGCTTTCCGTTGAACGCGGACGGGTGGATGAATTCCGCCGCCGCATAAACGAATATGTCCGGGAGCGTCTGGGCGGCGAGGATATAAAGTTTACCGTTACCGCTGACTGCGAGGTCACGGGCGCAGACCTTACCATGCATCTGGCGGAGGAGCTGCGTTCATTTGAGCCGTGCGGTGTTGCAAACTCGACGCCGTCGTTCATACTGCGCGATGCACGTGTCATGCGCATCTCTCCGATAAGTGCGGGAAAGCATACAAAGCTCATCTTAAATGCCGATGGAGCCGTTCTTACCGCGCTTTGGTTCGGTATGCCGGCGTCGTCCGTTGAATTTCACGAGAACGACACGGTCGATCTGCTTTTCACGCTTGATATAAACGAATTCCGCGGGATATCGAGCCTTCAGCTGCTTATTTCCGATGCCAGACCGAGCCGCCGCCGTATCGAAGAAAGACGGCTTGAGCGCGAACGCTTTGACGCGATAATGGCAGGAGACATCGGCGCTGTCGGCGCCGATGTGATACCGGACAGACGCGATTTTGCCCGTGCCTTCCGTTTGGTCGCCCGCGAGATAAGAGAGGGACGCGATACCCTTACCGCCGGCACAGCCGTCTGGCTCTCCAGCGAAAATATGAACTATGTAAAATTCCGCATTATTCTTGCCGTTTTTGCCGAGCGTGGCATTTTCGGCGTTGAAGAACCGATGCGCGACAGCTTCCGTATAACCGCGCTCCCCACCGACGGAAAGGTGGATCTTGAAGGCTCTCCGCTTTTGCAACGCCTGCGTGCGTGCGCAGCTACGCGTGAGGATCATCATAAGGACAATACCCGCAATGAGTAAAAATAACGAAGAAAAACGAAACGAAAATATCCCGACGGCTGCGCTTGAACGCATGAAAAGCACGTCGCAACTGCCGCACGGAGTGCTGACGGACGATCCCGAATCGGCACAGACGTCGCAGGAGCGCAGACACCAGATACCCGCAGAGGCGGGACCGGAGCGTCTTTACGGCATCCTGCATGCCGCGGGAAACGGCAAGAACTACGATATTGAGAAGATCAAAAAAGCGTATGAATACGCAGCCCGCATGCACGAAGGACAGTTCCGCGACAGCGGCGAGCCGTATATTTCCCACCCGCTTGCCGTGGCGGAGATAGTTGCGGGACTGGGACTTGACACAGATTCGATCTGCGCAGCCCTTCTCCATGACACGGTAGAGGACTGCTCCGACAGGACGAGCCTTGAGGATATCTCAAAGCAGTTCGGTCCCACCGTTGCAATGCTGGTGGACGGACTGACAAAAATAGTGGCGCTCTCGGTCGAGGACAAGGAAGAGGAGCATATAGAGAATCTTCGCAAGATGCTGCTCGCCATGTCAAAGGATATACGCGTCATCTTTATAAAGCTCTGCGACAGACTCCACAATATGCGCACACTGAGCGCCAAATCGGAGAAAAAACAGCGTACCATAGCGCTTGAAACGATGCAGGTATATGCGCCGCTGGCTCACCGTCTCGGTATGCAAAGGGTCAAGCAGGAGCTTGAAAATCTCGGACTGTTCTACCTTGATCCCATCGGATATGCAGAGGTCAAGGACGATATTGAGAAAAAATACGGTCAGAATCAAAACTTCATCGAAAACATCCGCGCAACGGTGGACGCCAAGCTGCGCGAGTACAATATTGACTTTGTGCTTGAAGGACGCATCAAAACGGTATACAGCATATACCGTAAAATGTACAACCAGAACAAGAGCTTTGATGAGATATACGACTTTTACGCACTGCGTATAATCGTGGGGACCGAGCTTGAATGCTATACCGTGCTCGGTATAATCCACGAGATGTTCAAGTCTATGCCGGGCAGGTTCAAGGATTATATCTCCATGCCTAAGCCCAACATGTACCGCTCGCTCCATACTACGGTCATCGGACGCGACGGTATACCGTTTGAGGTGCAGATAAGAACGCGCGAGATGCATGAGATCGCCGAATACGGCGTTGCGGCGCACTGGAAATACAAGAGCGGTGAAAAGTCCAAGGCGGACATGGATCACAAGCTCGAATGGATAGCGCGCCTTATAGAGACCGAGGATGCCACCCGCGACCCGGACGAATTCATGCAGGCGCTCAAGACCGACGTCTTCCATGAGGAGACATACGTCTTTACGCCGAAGGGTGATGTCATTGCGTTGCCATATGGTTCAACGGTCATAGATTTTGCCTATGCGATACATTCCGCGGTCGGCAACAAGATGGTCGGCGCCAAGATAAACGGTATGATCGTTCCGATCGACCGCGTACCGCAGAATGGGGAGATAGTTGAGATAATCACCTCGTCCTCCACAAAGGGACCGAGCCGCGACTGGCTGAAGATAGTCAAGACCAGCGAGGCGCGTACAAAAATACGCCAGTGGTTCAAAAAAGAAAAACGCGCCGACAATATCGTTGTCGGACGTGCCGCACTTGAGAGCGAGCTTAAACGTTACGGGCGTTCATTTACCGACGCGCAGTTCAACGAGGTCTGTGCGGCTGTCGGAGCACGCACCGGTTTTGCGTCGAACGACGATCTGTTCAACACCATAGGCTACGGCGGACTTTCCGTGTCCAAGCTCTCTGCCAAACTGCGCGATGAGTTTGACCGAATAGTCAAGCCGGAGGAGACGCCCGCACCCATAACCGAGGCGGCGCAGGTACAGGTCGCCAAAGCGCCGAAAAACGTAAAGACGAACAGCGGCGTTATAGTGGACGGCGAGGTCGGGTGCGAGGTGAAATTCGCA